>JAFEES010000115.1 GCA_018240995.1 Pseudomonadota bacterium
AAGGAAACACCATGCACCCCGACAACACCCAGATCCACGCCCGGCGCGCCGCCTTCCGCCAGCTGCATGCGGCGGGCTGCTTTGCCATTCCCAACCCGTGGGACGCGGCCTCGGCGCGCTGGCTGGCCGGCCTGGGCTTTCAGGCTCTGGCCAGCACCAGCTCGGGCCATGCCTGGTCGCTGGGCAAGGCCGACGGCGCCGTGCCGCTGCCGGCCGTGCTGGACTACCTGCGCAGCCTGGTGGCGGCGACCGACCTGCCCGTGAACGCCGACTTCGAGCATGGCTTTGCCGACGACGCCCAGGGCGTGGCGCGCAACGTGGCGCTGGCCGTGGACACGGGCGTGGCCGGCCTGTCCATAGAGGACTCCACGGGCCGGCCCGAAGCACCACTGCTGCCGCTGGACGAGGCCGTTGCCCGCATGCGTGCCGCGCGCGCGGCCATAGACGCCAGCGGCCAGGACGTGCTGCTGATCGGCCGCGCCGAAAACTTCTTCGTCGGCCACCCGGATCTGGACGATGCCATTTGCCGCCTACGCGCCTACGCCGAGGCCGGCGCCGACTGCCTGTACGCCCCCGGCATCCACACGCGCGAGCAGATCGCCGCCGTGGTGGCCGCCGTGGCGCCCAAGCCGGTGAACGTGCTGGTGGGCTCGGCCGGCGCGCTGACCATGGCCGACCTGGCGGCCCTGGGTGTGCGCCGCGTCAGCGTGGGCGGCGGCCTGGCGCGCGCCGCCTGGGGCGGCTTCGAGCGCGCCGCGCGCCTGCTGGCCAACGAGGGGCGCTTTGACGGCTTTGCCGACGCGCTGCCGGGCCAGCGGCTGAATCAGTTCTTTGGCGCCTGAGCGGCGGGCGCGCCGCCACTCTCGATCAGCGCCACACGCCGCTGCAGGCTGGCGGCCAGCGCCGCATCACCCGCCGCCTGGGCCTGGGCCGCACGCAGCAGCAGCCAGGCCAGCAGCGGGCGGCGCCAGCCCTGCTGCGAGGCGGTGCTGATCGCCAGATCCGCCGTGGCCTCGGTGGCGCGGCCGGCGCGCAGCGCGGCGCCTGCGGCCACCAGGCGCGATAGCGGGTCTTCAATGCCGGCAACGGCCTGCGCGCTGGTTGCCGCCGCGCGCTGGGCGGCCGGTAGCAACGCCGCCTGCTGAGGCGTGGCGCGGCCAGTCAGGTAGTCGGCATAGGCGGCCTGCTCTGGGCTGGCGTCGGCGCGCAGCGCATCAAAGGCGCTGCAGGGCGCCGCCACCAGGCTAGCCGCCTGGACGGCGCAGCGCAGCAGCTCCAGCTGGGCCAGCGCATAGGGGCGGCCGGTGCGCGCCAGCTCGGCACGGGCGCGCTGCCACTCCTGACTGGCCACGCGGTCATTGCCCGCCAGGTAGGCGGCGCTGGCGCGCTCGGCCGCGCCATGGGCGTTCTGCTGCCAGTCGGGCACGGGCGGCTGGTTGCCGCAGGCGGCCAGCAGCAGCGCGGCCAGGCATGCAATCAGGTGCTTTGTCATGGCAGCCTCAGCTCCTGGTCGCGCGCAAAAGGCCATTTGCGGTTGATGTCATTGATCAGCCCCTCCAGCCTGCGCAGGTTGGCCTCGACCTCGGCGCGCAGCGCGCCCAGGTCGGTCGTGGCCTCGCGCGCGTTGGCGCCCACGGCCTGGGCCTCGGCCAGCACCGCGTCCACGCGCGTCAGGCTCTGGCGCGTGTCCTGCAGCAGGCCGCTTGCCTGCGCCACGGTGGCGCGCAGCTCGGCCACCAGGCCCGGCTGGCCGGCGGCGCCCAACACCTGCCGGTCGGCCCGGGCCGCCACGGCGTCCAGGCGCGCCAGCAGCTGCTGGGTGCGATCGAGCGTCTGCAGCACCTTGCGCGCGTCCTGCTCGTTGCCCATGAGCACGCCCAGCGCCCCGCCCGGCGCGTTCAGGCGCTGCGTGAGCTGGCGCACCTGGCCCAGGGTGTCGTTCAAGGCCGAATCGGGGGCGCTGAGTTGCTGCAGGTTGTCCAGCAGCTGGCGCGCCGTGGCCATCAGTTGCGGGATCTCGGCCGTGGCGTCGCCGCGCAGCACCGGGCGTTCGGCCCCGGCGGCCAGCGGCGGGTCGCTCAGCACGCCGCTGTAGGCCTTGATGGTGGTGCCACCCACCAGGCCGCGCACCAGGGTGAATACGCTGGTGGTGCGCAGCCAGTGCGCATCGCGCTGGGCCACGTCCACGGCGATGCGCACATTGCCATCGCCGGCCAGCTCGATGCGGCGCACGCGGCCTATGGGAAAGCCCGAAAACGTCATGTCCATGCCCACGGACACGCCCTCGGAGTCATCGGCAATCAGCACCAGGCGCTGCGTGGGCTCGAAGGCGCCGCGCGCATACAACAGGTACAGCACCGAGCCGGTGATCAGCGCCAGGGTCAGCAGCAGCAGGGCCGCGGCCTTCAGGCGCAGATGCGCCACGGGGCGCAGCGGCTCATCGGGTGGTGGGGGTGGCGGGGCTTCAGGCATGGTCATTACGCATTTCAGTTATCCGTTGCTCTGGGCGCTACCCGCAGCCCATGCAACCTGGGCGCCACGACCGCACCACCCGTCATTCCCGCGCAGGCGGGAATCCAGGAGCGTTGGCGGGGGCACTGGATCCCCGCCTGCGCGGGGATGACGATGGCAAAGGTAGGCGTGAGGAAAAACTGTTTCATTTCAGTAGTAATTGCCCATCAGCGACAGCGCCTCTATGAGCAGCAGCACGGCAAACAGGCGCGCCAGGCTGGCCGGCGCGGCGCCGTCCTGGCGCAGCAGGGCGCCGGGCGGCGGCGGGTGCAGGCCGCCGGCCATGGGGATCAACGCCACGGCCAGGCTGAACAGCAGGGTCTTGAGCGTGAACACCAGCGTGATCGAGGGCGTGAACACCTGGCCGAACATGCGCGTGTACGCCGCCAGGCCGGCCGTGGTCAGGCCATACACGCCCAGGTAGGCCATGACCAGCGCCACCACGCAAGACAGCGCCGCCAGCGTCACGCTGGCATACACGCCGGCGGCCACGCGCGGCAGCAGCTCCATGCGCAGCGGGTCGGCGCCGCGCGCGCGCCAGGCCTGCAACGCGCCCGCCTGGCGCAGCCGCGCCAGCTGCGCGCCGCTGGGAATGGTGGCGCGCATGGCCACGAACAGCGCCGCCGTGAGCGGTATCAGCTCCAGCACCAGCACGCGGATCACCATCTCCAGCGCATAGCGCGTCAGGCCATAGCTGAGCGCGGTGACAACCACGATATGCGTGATGACCAGGCTCAAGAGGGCCGCCAACACGGTAAAGCCCGGCAGTATGGGCACGGTGTCGGTGTAGATCTGCCGCACCAGGCGCCCGCGCGCGGCCCGGCCGTAGCTGCTGGGCGACAGCAGCAGCACCAGCACCACCGCGCCCAGGTCAATGATGCGCCACCAGGCCAGCGCCCAGCGCTGGGCGCCGCGCCACAGTTGCCCGGCAGAGTCATCAAACATGGCGGTGCGCCGGCGCGCTGGGCGGCAGCGGTAGATCCTGCGCCTCGGCGCGCTGGTGCAGGGCCTCGATCACCTGGCAATGCGCGGCCCGTCCGTCGCAGCGGCTGCGCAGGCCGCGCAGCTCCTTTTCCAGCACGCGCAGCTCGGCCAGGCGCTGGCGCACGTGAGCCAGGTGCTCGTCCAGCGTGGCACAGGCCTGGTGGTCGGCCTGGGCGCTGGCGGCGTCTATGGCCAGCAGGCGGCGCACCTCGTCCAGCGACATGTCCATGGCCCGGCACAGGCGTATGAAGCGCAGCCTATGCAAATCCATTTCACTATAAAATCGATAGCTATTCTCACCCCGCACACCTGGGCGCAGCAGGCCTTCCTTCTCGTAATAGCGGATATTCGCGGCGGACACGCCCGACAGCCGGGCGGCGTCGCCTATGCGGTGGTGCGGGCTTTGCTGCGGCATGCTTGACCTTGAAGTGGCTTGAAGGTTTCCAATGATCGCATGAACCAGACCCAAGCACCATCCTCGCTGCAGCAGGGGCACGCCCACGGCGATCCTCACCCTCACGCGCCGGGGCACAGCCACACGCACCATGCTGCGCCTGCCGCGGCCTGCACCAGCTGCGCCGCCGACGACGGCCATGACCACGACACCCTGCCCCCCTGGCCGCGCATTGCCGCGGCGCTGGTGTTTGCCCTGGGCGCCGAGGCCGCCCACTGGCTGCAGTGGATGTGGCCCGGCATGGCCCTGGCGCTGGTGGCGATTGCCCTGTCCGGCCTGGGCGTGTACCGCGCCGGGCTCAAGGATCTGGGGCGGCTGCGCCTGGGCATCAACGCCCTGATGACGGTGGCCGTTACCGGCGCCGTGCTGATCGGCCAGTGGCCCGAGGCGGCCATGGTCATGGCCCTGTACGTGGCCGCCGAGCGCATTGAACACCGCGCCATGGATAGGGCGCGCAACGCCATCCGCAACCTGCTGCAACTCGCGCCGGCCACGGCCGACATGCTGCAAGCCGATGGCAGCGTGCAGCGCCTGCCCGTGGCCCAGGTGCCGCTGGGCGCCACGCTGCGCATCGCGCCCGGCGCCAACGTGCCGCTGGATGGCCGGGTCACCCAGGGCAGCAGCGCCGTGAACCAGGCGCCCATCACCGGCGAAAGCCAGCTCGCCGACAAGGGCCCCGGCGACGAGCTGTACGCCGGCAGCGTGAACCAGCATGGCGAGCTACTGATGCGCGTCACCGCCGCGCCGGCCGACACGCTACTGGCGCGCATCGTGCATGCCGTGGAGCAGGCCCAGGCCAGCAAGGCGCCGGCGCAGCGCTTCGTGGATCGCTTTGCCGCCATCTACACCCCCATCGTCTTCGTGCTGGCCGTGCTGCTGGCCCTGGCAGCGCCGCAGTTCATGGGCTGGAGCTGGCAGCAGGCGGCCTACCAGGCGCTGGCGCTGCTGGTGATCGCCTGCCCCTGCGCGCTGGTGATTTCCACGCCGGTGACGGTGGTCAGCGCCCTCACCGCGGCGGCGCGCCGCGGCATTCTGATCAAGGGCGGGAACGCGCTGGAGGCCGCGCGCAGCCTGCGCGCCGTGGCGCTGGACAAGACCGGCACGCTGACCACGGGCAGCCCGGCCCTGGTGCAATGGCAGGCGCTGGCCGGTTTTGACGGCGCCCAGGCCGCCGCCATCGCCTGGCAGCTGGCCAGCCGCTCGGAGCACCCGGTGTCGCGCGCCATCGCCGCGGGACTGCCGGCGGTGGCGCACAACGGCGTGTCCCAGCTGCAGGCCCTGCCCGGGCGCGGCGTGCAGGCCGAGCTTGACGGCCGGCGCTGGCAACTGGGCAATCTGCGCCTGATGCGCGAGCAGGGCCTGGCCGACGCGGCCTTGCTGGCCACGCTGGAGGAGCACGAACGCCAGGGCCGCAGCGTCACCCTGCTGGCCGACAACGCCGCCGTGCGCGCCTGGTTTGCCGTGGCCGACCCACTGCGCGCCCATGTGCCCGAGGCCATCGCCCAGCTGCGCGCGCTGGGCGTGCAGCCGGTGGTGCTGAGCGGCGACAACCCGGCCACCGTGCAGGCGATTGCGCTAGAAGCCGGCATCAGCGGCGCCGATGACGCGCGCGGCGGCCTGCTGCCCGAGGACAAGCTGGCCGCCCTGGCCGAGCTGCAGCGCCGCCACGGCCCCACGGCCATGACGGGCGACGGCATCAACGACGCACCGGCCCTGGCCCAGGCCGACCTGGGCTTTGCCATGGGCGGCGCGCACAGCACCGCCATGGCCATGGAGACGGCGGGCGTGGTGCTGATGCACGACGACCTGCGCCGCATACCCGACACCGTGCGCCTGGCGCAGCGCACGCACCGCGTGCTGTGGCAGAACATATCCCTGGCGCTGGGCGTGAAGGCGGTTTTCTTTATGCTCGCGCTGCTGGGCCTGGCCACCATGTGGCTGGCCGTGCTGGCCGACATGGGCGTGAGCCTGCTGGTGGTGGCCAACGGCCTGCGCCTGCGCCATGCCCTGCCCGCCATACCAGACAAGCCAACACCATGAGCCAGACCCGCCAACGCGCCGCCTTCGACTATTTGTTGCAGCAATTTGCCGCCAGCGCCGGCCAGAGCGCCGCACAGCGCTGGCGCTATCTGGAGGCGGCCCATGTGCTGGGCCAGAACCGCCTGGCCCTGCACCTGCGCGCGCACTGGCAGATGCTGCGCTTTGCGCGCGCGCTGGGCGACCAGCATGAAGCCCGGGGGCAGCTCACCCATCTGTGCATGGCGCCGGTGGGCCACATCGTGCGGCGCATGCCCTACGGCAACAACGGCCGCGCCATCGTGCCCGCGCTGCACCCCATGGTGCCCAGCGCCGCGCTGCGCGCCTGCATCAGCGACGCCATGCGGGCCGTGGGAGGTGATGTACCGCAAGACCCGGCGTAAAAACCGCCCCGCCCCGCGGCCCACGGCCGTCGAAAGGGCATGCCGAGCAAGGAAAATGGCGCCCCATGTCCGCCACCATCACCACCCCGGCCCCCGCTCCCCACACCCGCGTTGAAGACCTGGTGGCCATCGTCACCGGCGTGGCCATGGTCTCGGTCGGCGTGGCCCTGGTGGCCGGCGCCGGCTTGCTCACGGGCGGCATCACCGGCCTGGCCTTCGTGCTGCACTACGCCACCGGCATAGGCTTTGGCAAGCTGTTCTTCGTGCTCAACCTGCCCTTTTACTGGCTGGCGCTGCGCAAGCTGGGGCTGGGCTTCACGCTCAAGACCTTTGCCGGCGTGGCCCTGCTGGCGGTGCTGACCGAGGTGCAGCCGCTGCTGATGCAGATAGGCAGCATCCAGCCGCTGTATGCCGCGCTGGTGGGCGGGCTGTGCATGGGCATGGGCTTCCTGGTGCTGTTTCGCCACCACTGCAGCCTGGGCGGCATAGGCATTCTGGCGCTGTACCTGCAGGGGCGCTTTGGCTGGCGCGCCGGCGCGGTGCAGATGGCGGCCGATTTCTGCATCGTCGCCGCCGCCCTGGTCACCGTGGAGCCCATGCGCGTGCTGTGGTCTGTCATTGGCGCCGTGGCGCTGAACCAGGTGCTGGCCATCAACCACCGGCCCGGGCGCTACATGGCCGCCTGAGGAACTTGTTGCCCCGCCCCGCTATCATTGGGCCCATGCGCCCTGTTCTCGCCATTGCCCTGGTCATGCTGCTGCTTGTGCGCGGCCTGCTGGGCGACGCCATGGCGCTGGGCCTGGCACCGGTGCAGCCCGCGCCGCACATGGAGCAGATGGCGCAAGCCATGGACGCCGACGCACACCACGCCGCCGCCATGGCGCCAGAATGCTGCGACCACTCCGGCGACAGCCACATGCCGCACCAGGGCGGCTGCAGCGCCTGCGGCATCTGCCATTCGGCGCTGGCCGTCCCCGCCTGGATGGCGACGCCCGGCACGGGCACGCAGCACAGCCGGCAACCGCCCCCCAGCACGCGGTTTGCCAGCGCCCTGGCCGCTCAGGCCATCAAGCCACCCATCGCCTGACGCCCGACGCCCGAAGTGCGTCCACCGACAGCCGCATCCGCCTCGGTGGCGGGTGCGCGGCATGGCGCCATGCGCCCATACCTCCCTCGCTACTCCAATACACCCAAATGAAAGCTCTTCAATCCATAGCTGCCTGCGCTTTACTGATAAGCGCTACAGCCAGTTTTTCCCATGAAAACACAGGCCACCACGGCCATGCGCCCACCGCGCCGCAGCAGCAGGCCTGGGGCATTGCGGGCCAGGCCGGCAAGGCCACGCGCACCATCACCCTGCGCATGACCGACGACATGCGCTTCACCCCCGCGCACTTCGAGGTGAAGCGCGGCGAGACCGTGCGCCTGCGCGTGGAAAACAAGGGCCAGGTGCTGCATGAGGTAGTGCTGGGCACCCAGGCCAGCCTGGACGAACACGCGGCCATGATGCGCCAGCACCCCGGCATGGAACATGGCGAGGCCTACATGTCCCATGTGAAACCGGGGCGCAAGGACGACCTGGTGTGGAACTTCAACCGCGCCGGCAGCTTCGACTTTGCCTGCCTGATCCCCGGCCATTTCGAGGCCGGCATGCGCGGCAGCTTCACCGTCACGCCCTGACCCACCCCATAGGAGAAC
>JAFEES010000116.1 GCA_018240995.1 Pseudomonadota bacterium
ACCGTCTTTTTGCCCAATAGCTCGGCTATTGGGCTGCAAATCCGGCAAAAACTGGTCTCGCTGGGGCCGATTTTCGCTTTCGACGCTCCAAGTCCGACAGCCTCCTAGCGATGAATCCCGGATAGCGCCGGTTGCTCCCTCCCCCTTTTTCTTCCTCCCCTCTCCCCTCGTGGGAGAGGGGCCGGGAGAGAGGGGGCTGATCCACAGTGCAGGCTCGCACTACCCCCTCTCCCCAACCCTCTCCCACGAGGGGAGAGGGAGAAACAGCCGCAAGACCGCGCGCCTGTTGCGTCGCACACTATAAAAATATGCTTGACTAGCAACAAGTCTCAGACTGCCCGTCTTGCCCCCTCCCCCGCAGGGGGAGGGCTGGGGTGAGGGCCAACGCCGCTAGTGCACATGCCGGCAAGATGTCGGCGCTCCAGCCCCCATCCCCGCCTTCCCCCAGAGGGGGAAGGAGTCTGAGACAGCTTGCTAATCAAGAAAAAATATGTGTATACACAAGCCGCACGCGTCCCACGCCCGTTTCGCCACATCCCAACGGCCCCGCTCCCTGCCTCCATGAACCAACAAACCCTCTCCGCCTTCCTCTGGTCTGTCGCCGACCTGCTGCGTGGCGACTACAAGCAGTCCGACTACGGCAAGGTCATCCTGCCCTTCACCGTGCTGCGCCGCCTGGACTGCGTGCTGCAAGCCAGCAAGAGCGCCGTGCTGGCCGAGCTGGCGGCCCGGGAAAAGCTGGGCGTCAACCCCGAGCAATTCCTGCTGCGCGCCTCTGGCCAGAGCTTTTACAACCGCTCGCCGCTGGATCTCAAAAAACTCCTGGGCGACCAGGACCATATCGCGCACAACCTCTACAGCTACGTGCAGGCCTTCTCTGCGGAGGTGCGCGACGTGTTCGAGCGCTTTGAATTCCACACCCAGGTCGAGCGCCTGGCCAAGGCCGGCCTGCTCTACCAGGTGACCGAAAAATTCACCCAGATCGACCTGCACCCCGAGATGGTGAGCAACGTGCAGATGGGCCTGGTCTTCGAGGAGCTGATCCGCAAGTTCGCCGAAATCAGCAACGAGACCGCTGGCGAGCACTTCACCCCGCGCGAAGTCATCCGCCTCATGGTCAACCTGATCTTCATCGAGGACGACGCCATCCTGAGCCGCCCCGGCGTGGTGCGCACCATTTACGACCCCACGGCCGGCACCGGCGGCATGCTCAGCGTGGCCGGCGAATACCTGCTTGAACACAACCCCCAGGCGCGCCTGACCGTGTTTGGCCAGGAGCTCAACCCTGAGTCCTACGCCATCTGCAAGGCCGACATGCTCATCAAGGGCCAGGACGTGGGCAACATCGCCTTTGGCAACACGCTCAGCGACGACGGCCACGGGCACAGGCAGTTCGACTACATGCTGTCCAACCCGCCCTTTGGCGTGGAGTGGAAAAAGGTCGAGAAAGAAGTGCGCAAAGAGCACGAGAGCCAAGGCTACAACGGCCGCTTCGGCCCCGGCCTGCCGCGCGTGTCCGATGGCTCCATGCTGTTCTTGCTGCACCTGATCGCCAAGATGCGCCCGGCGGCCGAGGGCGGCAGCCGCTTTGGCATCGTCTTGAACGGCTCGCCGCTGTTCACCGGCGGCGCCGGCTCGGGCGAGTCCGAAATCCGCCGCTACGTGCTGGAAAACGACCTGCTGGAAGCCATCGTCGGCCTGCCCACCGACATGTTCTACAACACCGGCATCGCCACCTACGTCTGGGTCATCAGCAACCGCAAGCCCGCCGCGCGCAAGGGCAAGGTGCAGCTGATCGACGCATCCGGCATGTGGCAGAAGATGCGCAAAAGCCTAGGTTCCAAGCGCAAGGAGCTCAGCGACGAGCACATCGCCCGCATCACCCGCCTGTTTGGCGACTTCGCCGAGGCCGAGGACGACGACGGCAGCCCCATCAGCCGCATCTTCGACAACGAAGCCTTTGGCTACCACAGCATCACGGTGGAGCGCCCCCTGCGCGATGACAGCGGCCAGATCGTGCTGGGCAGCAAGGGCAAGCAAAAAGGCAAGCCCCAGCCCGATGCAAAACTGCGCGACACCGAGAACGTGCCCTACGCCGAAGACGTGGCCGAATACTTTGCGCGCGAAGTGCTGCCCCACACCCCCGACGCCTGGATAGACCCCGACAAAACCCGCGTGGGCTACGAAATCCCCTTCAACCGCCACTTCTACGTCTTCAAGCCCCCGCGCCCGCTGGCCGAAATCGACGCCGAGCTGAAGCAAACCACCGATCGCATACTGGAGATGATCCGAGGGCTGTCGGCATGAGGCTTTTTACCCCAGCCCATCTATAGAATTCTTCATGGGTCATTTCCAGAGATACCGCCATGCAGCTCTCTCCCCAACTCCAGCAGCAACTCGCCCAAACAGTGCGCACGTCCATGCGCATCGAGGGCTATCGTCCCTCCCCTTTACCGCACACACAGGCCCAAGCCAAGGCGCTGATGGAGCAAAAGCGTGTCCAAGTATCAGTTCCGGCAAAGTGACATCTACCTGCCAGACACCGACCTACCCATCAATCGCCTGGGCATAGTAGATGCTGACCTGCTGCACGAAATAGAGGCCCAGCTGCTGCAGCAGGCGTATGCGGCATTTGTGTCCGAACTGACGCCAGACACGCGGCTGGACGAAGCGTATTTCCAGTCGCTACACCGGCGCACCTTTGAATCCCTGTACGACTGGGCGGGCCACTACCGCACAGAAGACATGGTCAAGGGCGGCTCCATGTTCTGTCGGGCGGCCTACCTGCCTGCCGAATCGCGCCGCATCTTTACCGAGCTGGAGCGAGAGTCTTTTTTGCAAGGCGCGGGCCAATGGCCCATGACGCGCTTTGCCCAGCGCCTGGCCTACTATCAGGGCGAGCTGATCGCCCTGCACCCGTTCTATGAATTGAACGGGCGCATCACGCGGCTGTTCTTCGATCTGGTGGCCATTGCCAACGGCTACGGCCCTATCGACTACAGCGCAGCCCTGCGTGACGACCCCGAGGTGGGCAACAACTACATCCGTGCCTCCATCGACTGCGTGCGCAACGCCGACACCCGGCTGTTGCAGCAACTGATAGCAGCTGGCCTGACCCGGAGCGACAGCACAGCATGAGTTTTGCGAAATATCCAGAGTACAAGGACAGCGGCGTGGCCTGGCTGGGGGAGGTGCCGGGGCATTGGGAGGTAGTGCGGCTCAAGCACCACCTACGGCTCTTGACCGAAAAGACCGACCGCCGCACTCACCCCGTGGCGCTGGAGAACATTGAAAGCTGGTCGGGGCGCTTTGTACCGACGGAAACCGAGTTTCAAGGCGAAGGCGTCGCCTTTGAATGTGGCGACATTCTGTTTGGCAAGCTGCGCCCCTATTTGGCCAAGGCGCTCTTGGCGACGCAGGCCGGTGAGGCCGTTGGCGACTTCCATGTCATGCGCCCAGGCAGCAGCATTGCGCCGCGCTTCGCCCAGTACAGCATCTTGAACCACGGTTTTATCGACATCGTGGATGGCTCGACCTTCGGCTCCAAGATGCCACGGGCAAGCTGGGAGTTCGTCGGCAGCATGCCGATGCCGACACCGCCCCTGCCCGAACAAACCGCCATCG
Source organism: Pseudomonadota bacterium (assembly GCA_018240995.1). Taxonomy (GTDB): domain Bacteria; phylum Pseudomonadota; class Gammaproteobacteria; order Burkholderiales; family Burkholderiaceae_C; genus Alicycliphilus. The sequence goes on from JAFEES010000116.1 coordinate 3,625, forward strand.
CCACCTTCCTCGACCGCGAAACGGCCAAGATCGACGCGCTGGTGGCCGAGCAGGAAAGGCTGATCGCCCTGCTGCAGAAAAAGCGCCAGGCCGTCATCTCGCACGCCGTCACCAAGGGGCTGAACCCCAGCGCGCCCATGAAGGACTCGGGCGTGCAGTGGCTGGGGGAGGTGCCGGGGCATTGGGAAGCAAAACGACTCAAGTTTGTTGCATCAAATATCAAAGCCGGTCCGTTTGGTTCTGCGCTGACCAAGGACATGTACGTCAGTTCTGGATACAGGGTATACGGGCAGGAACAGGTCATCCCTGATGATTTTTCTATCGGTGATTACTACATTGATGAGGCTAAATTCTCAGAGTTATCTCAGTACGAAATCAGACCGGACGACGTGTTGATAAGCTGTGTTGGCACCTTTGGGAAGATTGCTGTCGTGCCAGCAGATGCTGAGCCGGGAATCATCAATCCGCGTCTTCTCCGTCTGCGTACTACGGAAGACGTGATGCCGCTTTTCCTTGCCGAGGTTCTTCGGAGCACAGTAACTTTCGAGCAGTTCTCTGCCCTCAGCAGGGGCGGCACCATGGATGTGATCAACATCGGAACCTTGAGCGACATCTGGATTGCGCTCCCGCCAAAGATGGAGCAATTAGCAATCTTGCGTGAGATCACTATGCAAATGACGCGCTTTGATGCATTGATGACCCAAGCCCGCACCGCCATCACCCTCCTCCAAGAACGCCGCAGCGCCCTGATCTCCGCCGCCGTCACCGGCCAAATCGACCTGCGTGCGCAGGCGGCTTGAATACTCCTGATTTAATAGCTGCTTGCGCTTACTGTATAAGCGCTAGAGGCCGATTTCACTCAAAACCATCATCGGCTTGCCAAATGAAGCCTTAAAGGCAACAATCGTCGCCTTATGAGCAACATTCAGGATACCATCAACCTGCTGTTCCCGGCACAGCGCCAACAGGTGCTGGCGGCGCTTTTGCTGCAACCGGGCCACAGCCTGCACCTGCGCGAGCTGGCGCGGCTGACGGGCAGCCATGCCGGCACGCTGGCGCGCGAGCTGGCCAAGCTGGCCCAGGCTGGGCTGCTGCTGCGCAGCGCCCAGGGCAATCAGGCGCGCTACAGCGCCAACGTGCAGCACCCGCTGTTCCCTGAGCTGGCGGCCATGTTCCGCAAGACGCATGGCTTGGTGCCTGCGTTGCGCGCGGCGCTGCAGCCGCTGTCAGGGCAGATCACCCTAGCGTTTGTCTATGGCTCCATGGCCAGCGGCACGGCCCATGAGCGCAGCGATGTCGATGTGCTGCTGGTCGGCACGACCGACTTTGTGAGCGTGGTGCAGGCGCTGTACCCGCTGCACGATCAGCTGGGGCGCGAGGTGAACCCGGTGCTCTGGGCGCCACAAGAGCTGGCCGCCAAGGCCCAGGCTGGCGATATCTTTGTGCGCGAGGTGCTGAGCAAACCCAAACTATGGATATGGGGAGACGAGCATGAGCTTGAGCAACTTGCAGGCCATTGGTCGCCTGCAACCGCTGCCACCTGACCCGGCGGGCATGACCAAACTGCTGCGCGCCGCACAGCAGAATCTGGCGGATGCGCAGGTGCCGCAAATCAGCGCCGGCAACCGTTTCGACGCGGCGTACAAGTGCATCATGCAATGCGCCATGCTGGGCCTGTGGGCCCATGGCTATCGAACCTCTACCAGCCAACCTGGCCACCACCAGACGGCCATCCAGACGCTGGACCAGACCTTGGGCGTGCCCACGGGGGATGTGATTGTGCTGGACCGCCCTGCGCCGCCAGCGCAACGTGAACGACTACGACGGCGACCCGATTTCCGATGCCAGCTTGCAAGCCTGTTTGCAAGCCGCCAGCAAGCTGCTGGCGCACACGCTGCAGTGGCTGCATACCCAGCATCCGGAATGGGGGCTGGGGTGAGTTTTTGCAACATACATTACTATCTATTTAATAGCGTATGACGCTTATTGAATGAGCGTCATACGCCGATTTAATTCACATTTTCACCCGCTTGTCAAAGCCCCGCACATCAGCGATATTCGCAATTCGCGAATAACGAATATCGCCCTCTCATGGAGCTCAAACCCCAAGATCTGCTGGTACTGCTGAAGGTGGCGGCGCACCTGCCGCGCCACTGGACCTATGCCGCGCTGGGCGAGGCGCTGAGCATGAGCGCGTCAGAAACCCATGCCAGCGTGAAGCGCGCCGTGGCGGCTGGGCTGGCCGTGGCTGGCGCGCGCGGTGAGTGGTCGCCGGTGCGGCCCAGCCTGCTGGAGTTTGCGCTGCACGGCGTGCGCTACGTCTGGCCAGCGGTGCCGGGGCCGGTGAAACGGGGCGTACCCACGGCCTTTGGCGCCGAGCCGCTGGCCAGCCAGTTGACGGCAGCCGCTGGCGAAGCCCCCGTCTGGGCCCATTCCACGGGTAGCGCCAAGGGCCCCACCGTGGCCCCGCTGTACCGCACGGCGCCGCAGGCGGCGTTGGCCGACCCGGCGCTGCACCGCCTGCTGGCACTGGTGGATGCGCTGCGCGTCGGTCGCGTGCGCGAGCGCCAGCTGGCGGCCCAGCTGCTGGAGGCCGAGCTGAAGCACCTGCATGCGCAAGACCCGGAGGCTGCCGATGCGCGCCAATGACCCCAATCTGCCGCACCTGCGCCAGATCGCACAGGCGCTGGGCGCGTTGCTGGCGCACCCCGATTTCATCAATGTGCTGCCGGGCTTGGTGGCAGAGCCGGAGCGCACCGCCCTGGTGATCGATCGACTGAAGGCCTTGAGTCAATGAGCTTGCACCACGAACACGCTTTCGAAGAAGACATCTGCAACCACCTGGCGCAGCACGGCTGGCTGTATGGCGCACCCGGCACCGAGGGCGACGCCAGCGGCTACGACACGCCCCGCGCCCTCTACCCCGCCGACCTGCTGGCCTGGGTGCAAGCCACGCAGCCTCAGGCCTGGCAGGTGCTGATCAAGAGCCACGGCGCTGCCGCCGAGGCCGTGCTGCTGGACCGTCTGCGCAAGACGCTGGACGAGCGCGGCACGCTGGAGGTGCTGCGGGTGGGCATAGACCTGCTGGGCCTGAAAAGCCCTTTGCGGCTGGCGCAGTTCAAGCCCGCGCTGGCCATGAACCCCGACTTGCAGGCGCGCTACGCCGCCAACCGCCTGCGCGTGCTGCGCCAGTGCCGTACCAATCACGACGACATCATCGACCTGGTGCTGTTCCTGAACGGCATTCCGGTGGCCACGGCCGAGCTGAAGACCGACTTCACGCAGGACGTGCAGGCGGCGGTAGACCAGTACCGCTTTGACCGCATCCCAAAACCGAAGGGAAGGCCGTTTGCCGAGCCGCTGCTGGACTTTCCGCGTGGCGCGCTGGTGCACTTTGCCGTGAGCAACCGCGCCGTGATGATGACCACGCGCCTGCTTGGGCCCGCCACGCGTTTTCTGCCTTTCAACCAGGGCGATGGCGGCGGCGCGGGCAACCCGCCCAACCCCGCCGGCCACCGCACGGCCTATTTGTGGCAGCAGGTGTGGCAGAGGGACAGCTGGCTGGAGATCATCGGCCGCTACCTAGTCACGCAGCGCGACGACAAGAAGCGCATGACGGGCCTCATCTTCCCGCGCTACCACCAGCTGGACGCCACGCGCCGGCTGCGGGCGGCCGTGCTGGCCGAGGGCGCGGGGCGCAAATACCTGATCCAGCACAGCGCGGGCAGCGGCAAGACCAATTCGATTGCCTGGGCGGCGCACTTTCTGGCCGACCTGCACGATGCGGGCAACCGCAAGCTGTTTGACAGCGTGCTGGTGGTGAGCGACCGCAACGTGCTCGACGCGCAGCTGCAAGAGGCCATCTTCGACTTCGAGCGCACCAAGGGCGTGGTGGCCAGCATCACGGGCGAGGCGTGCAGCAAGAGCGCCGAGCTGGCCGAGGCGCTGGGCGGGGGCAAGAAGATCGTGGTCTGCACCATCCAGACTTTTCCGTTCGCCCTCAAGGCCGTGCAGGAGCTGGCCGCCACCCAGGGCAAGCGCTTTGCCGTGATTGCCGACGAGGCGCACAGCAGCCAGACGGGCGAGGCGGCGGCAAAGCTCAAGCAGCTGCTGAGCGCCGAGGAACTGAAAGACCTGGCCGACGGCGGCGAGGTAAGCAGCGAGGATTTGCTGGCCGCGCAGATGGCGGCGCGGGCAAGCGGGGGTAACGGGGACAACGGGGACGTGGGCATCACCTACGTGGCCTTCACCGCCACGCCCACGGCCAAGAC
>JAFEES010000117.1 GCA_018240995.1 Pseudomonadota bacterium
CGCTGGTCTGGCGCAGATTCACGCCCAGCTCGGCGGCGATGATGTGCGACAGCGTGGTCTTGCCCAGGCCGGGCGGGCCGAACAGCAGCACATGGTCCAGCGCCTCGGCGCGCTTCTTTGCCGCGCCGATGAAGATCTCCAGCTGCTCGCGCGCCTTGGCCTGGCCCACGTATTCGCGCAGCAGCTTGGGGCGCAGGGCGCGCTCCAGCGCTTCTTCCTGCGGCGAGGCCGGCGCGGCGGACACCATGCGCTGGCGCGCGGGCGCCGGGGCGGGAGAAAAGTCGTCGGTATGGATGGTCATGCGCGCAAGAAAAAAGCCTGGAAACGGCGCGCGCATTGTCCCCCATAGTCCCGCCGGCCAGCACGGGCGAGAGGACATGCACGGCCGGGGGACGGCGCCTATTCGGTAACATCGCCCCCTTTCACGGGCGCGCGCCCGTGATCCTTTGCCAAAGCCCGCGGCCCCTGGCCCGGCGCCTCTTCTCGCAGCGAGAACCCCATGAACACCCCTCACCACCCCTCCTTCCTGAGCCGCATCGCCATCGCCATCGGCAGCTTCTTCGCCATCCTGGGCAACGCCCGCCTGGCCGGCGACATCCGCCGCCTGCGCGCGGGCGAGCCGCTGGCCGCCGACGCGCCGCCCACGGAGGTGCGCGTGGAGGTGCCGGTGGAAAAGATCATCGAGACCCGCGTCGAGGTGCCGGTGGAGAAGATCGTCGAACGCCGCGTGGAGGTGGCCACGCACACCGCCGCGCTGCAGCTGCTGGGCCTGATGCAGCGCGAGGCGCGCTTCGTGGACTTCATCCAGGAGGACGTGGCGCCCTACAGCGACGCCGAGATCGGCGCCGCTGCGCGCGTGGTGCACGGCGGCTGCCGCAAGCTGCTGGCCGAGCATTTCACGATAGCGCCCGTGCGCGCCGAGGCCGAGGGCAGCCGCGTCACGCTGCCAAGCGGCTTTGACGCCGCTGCCGTGCGCCTGGCTGGCAACGTGGTCGGCCAGGCGCCGTTCACCGGCCAGCTCACGCACCGCGGCTGGCGGGCGACGGACGTGCGCCTGCCGCAGCTCACAGATGCCGGCGCCGCCGCCATCCTGGCCCAGGCGGAGGTGGAACTGTGACTATCGAAACAGTAGCTGCCAGCGCACCATCCACGGTTGATGGAGCCCGTTTTTCCATAGGTATCGACCTGGGCACCACGCACTGCGCCCTGTCGTGGGTGGATCGCGCCGCCAGCGATGGCGACCAGGTGGTGCAGGGCGTGCTGGCCGTCCCCCAGCTCACCGGCCCGGCCAGCGTGGAGGGGCGCGCACTGCTGCCGTCCTTCCTGTATCTGCCGCACGAGAGCGAATTGAACCCGGCCGACCTGGCCCTGCCCTGGGGCGCGAGCCAGGACGGCGTGGTGGGCGAGTTCGCGCGCACGCGCGGCGCGGCCACGCCGATACGCCTGATCAGCAGCGCCAAAAGCTGGCTGTGCCACCCCGGCGTGGACCGGCGCGCGCCGCTGCTGCCCGCCGATGCGCCGCCCGAGGTGCCGCGCGTGTCGCCGCTGGCGGCATCGACACGCTACCTGCAGCACCTGCGCAGCGCCTGGAGCGAAGCCCACCCCGAGGCGCCGTTCGACGCGCAGCAGGTCACCGTCACCATTCCCGCATCCTTCGACCCGGCCGCGCGCGAGCTCACGGCCGAGGCCTGCAGGGCCGCCGGCTACCAGCACCTGACGCTGCTCGAAGAACCCCAGGCGGCGCTGTACAGCTGGATAGCGGCCAACGGCGGCGCCTGGCGCAAGCAGGTAACGCCTGGCGACGTGATCCTGGTGGTGGACGTGGGCGGCGGCACCACCGACCTGTCGCTGATCGCCGTGCTGGAAAAGGGCGGCAACCTGGAGCTGCAGCGCGTGGCCGTGGGCGAGCACATCCTGCTGGGCGGCGACAACATGGACCTGGCCCTGGCCTACGGCGTGGCGCGCAAGCTGGCGGCCGAGGGCAGGCAGCTGGACGCCTGGCAGACCCGCGCCCTGGCCCATGGCTGCCGCGCGGCCAAGGAGCAGCTGCTGGCCGACGAAGGCCTGCAGGCCGTGCCGGTGGTCGTGCCCAGCCGTGGCGCCAGGCTGATCGGCGCCAGCATCCGCACCGAGGTCACGCGCGCCGAGGTGCTGGCGCTGCTGGTGGAGGGCTTCTTCCCGCCCGTGGCCGTGAGCGACCGCCCGCAGACGCGCGCGCGCGCCGCGCTGACCCAGCTGGGCCTGCCCTATGCGCAAGACGCCGCCGTGACGCGCCACCTGGCGGCCTTCCTGAGCCGCCAGGCGGACGCGGCCGGCCAGGTCGAGGGGCTGGCCGCCACGCCGGGGGCGAGCTTCCTGCACCCCACGGCCATTCTGTTCAACGGCGGCGTGCTCAAGGCGGCGCAGATCGAGCAGCGCATCCTGGAGGTCGTGAACGGCTGGCTGGCCGCCGAAGGGGCCGAGCCAGCGCGCCTGCTGCAGGGCGCCAACCTGGATCTGGCCGTGGCGCGCGGCGCGGCCTACTACGGCCATGTCGCCGCCTCGGGCCGGGGCGTGCGCATACGCGGCGGCACGGCGCAGAGCTACTACGTGGGCGTGGAGGGCAATATGCCGGCCATTCCCGGCATGGAGCCGCCGATCTCGGCCCTGTGCCTGGCGCCATTTGGCATGGAGGAAGGCACCGAGGTGACCCTGGAGGCGCAGGAATTCGGCCTGGTGGTGGGCCAACCGGTGCGCCTGCGCTTTTTTGGCTCCAGCGTGCGCCGCGCCGACCAGGTGGGCACCGTGCTCGACTTCTGGGGCCCGGATGAGCTCACGGAGCTGCAGGAGATCGCCGCCCACCTGCCCGCCGAGGGGCGCAGCGCCGGCGAGGTGGTGCCCGTGCGGCTGCACGCGCGCGTGACCGACATCGGCACGCTGGAGCTGAACGCCGTGCCCGTGGGCGGGGCCGAGCGCTGGAAGGTTGAGTTCGACGTGCGCGCGCCTGCCGCGGTTGATTGAACGCTCGGTTACATTTGATACTGCCGCACGCTAATCAACACCAGCGCTGGCACATCCCCACCCGGGATGCACCACTTCCCCAACCTGAACCACCGTTCAAACAGGCACAACATGCATTCCTCTTTCAAGCAAGGGCTGGCCATGGTCGCCCTCGCCGCCCTGGCCCTGCCGGCCTGGGCCGCCGACGCCACTTTGGCCAAGATCCAGTCCAGCGGTTCGCTGACCATCGGCTACCGCATGGACGCCGCCCCCCTGTCATACGCCGGCGAGGGCGGCAAGCCCATGGGCTATGCGGTCGAGCTGTGTCAGCAGCTGGCGGCGCGCATCCAAAGCCAGCTCAAGCTGCCGGCGCTGCAGCTGCAGTATGTGGCGGTGAGCATCGCCGAGCGCTTTGACCGCATCGCCGACGGCAAGATCCAGCTGGAGTGTGCCGACTCCACCAACACCAAGGCCCGCCGCGAGCGCGTGGCCTTTGGCCTGACCTACTACTACGCCGGCGCGCGCATGCTGGTGCGCGCCAACGACACGCGCCAACAGCTGTCGCAAATGGGCCAGGCGCGCGTGGCGGTGATCAACGGCAGCACCGGCCAGCAGGTCAGCGAACGCCAGCCGGGCCTGACCCTGGTCACCGTGTCCAGCACCGAGGAAGGCGCCAAGGCCGTGGCCCAGGGCCGCGCCGATGCCTTTGTCTCGGACGACATCTCGCTCATCGACCAGGCCCGCCTGCTCAAGGGCACGGTGAAGGTGGTGGGCCCGCGCCTGTCGGTGGAGCCGCTGGCGCCGCTGGTGTCCAAGTACGCGACGGATCTGCAAACCCTGGTCAACCAGAGCATGAAGGATATGTACCGCGACGGCACGGCGCGCCAGATCTACAAGAAGTGGTTCGAGCAGCCCTTGCCGGCGCGCGGCTACTCGCTGGATCTGCCGCCTGACCTGCTGCTCAACGACACCTTCCGCCGCCCCGATGGCTTCGTGACCGATTGGACGGTGCTGTAGCCACCATGATCCCGGCGCCCAACCCCGCGGCCGCGCGCTACGCCGTCGGCATAGACCTGGGCACCAGCCACACCGTGGCGGCGTATGTGGCGCTGGCCGGCGGCGCGGGCGACATCGCGCTGCTGCCGCTGGCGCAGCGCGTCTCGGCGGCCGAGGTGCAGGCGGCGCCGCTGCTGCCCTCCACGCGCTACCAGGCGGCGCCCGGCGAACTGGGCGAGGCCTGGCAGCAGCCCTGGCCGCCCCAGGGCGCGACCGGGCAGGCGCCGGCCGTCATCGGCCGCTGGGCGCGCGACCTGGGCGCGGCCGTGCCGGGGCGGCTGGTGGCCAGTGCCAAGAGCTGGCTGTCGCACGCCGGCGTGGATCGCACGGCGCCGATACTGCCCTGGGGCGCGGGCGAGGACGTGGCCAAGCTGTCGCCGCTGCAGGCCTCCAGCAGCTACCTGGCGCATGTGCGCGCCGCATGGGATGAAGCACACCCGGATGCGCCGCTGCACGAGCAGCTGGTGGTGCTCACCGTGCCCGCATCCTTCGACGAGGGCGCGCGCGCCCTGACGCTGGAAGCGGCCCGGCTGGCCGGCCTGCCCCAGGTGCAGTTGCTGGAGGAGCCCAAGGCCGCCTTCCACGACTGGCTGGTGCTGCAGGGCGCCGGCCTGGCCGCGCAGCTGGCGGACAGCCGCCTGGTGCTGGTGGTGGACGTGGGCGGCGGCACCACCGACCTGACGCTGATCCGCATAGAACCAGGCGCACAAGGCGGCCTGCCGGTGCTGACGCGCATCGCCGTGGGCGAGCATTTGATGCTGGGTGGCGACAACATGGATCTGGCCCTGGCGCACCGGCTGGAGCCGCTGTTCGCTGGCGAGGGCCAGCGCCTGCCCCCTGCGCGCTTCGCCCAACTGGTGCAGCGCTGCCGCAGCGCCAAGGAGCAATTGCTGGCCGAGGATGCGCCCGCTAGCGTGGCCGTGACGCTGCTGGGCGGCGGCGCCAAGCTGCTGGCGCAGACGCGCTCGGCCACGTTGACGCGCGACGAGGTGCGGCAGGCGGTGGTGGAAGGCTTTTTGCCGCCCGCGCAGCTCGGCGAGCAGCCGGCGCGGCGCCAGGGCGCGCTGCGGATCTTAAGCCTGCCCTACCCGGCGGACGCGGCCATCTCGCGCCACCTGGCGCAGTTCCTGGCCCAGCATGCGGGCGATGCACTGCCGGACACGCTGCTGCTCAACGGCGGCGTGTTCCACGCCCATGCGCTGGTGCAGCGGCTGACCGAGCAGCTGGCGCTGTGGCGCGGCGCCCCGCTGCGCCTGCTACACAACCCGCACCCGGACTGGGCCGTGGCGCGCGGCGCGGCCGCCCACGGGTTGGTGCAATATCAGTCAAAAAGGCCACCAGCGCTTACTGAACAAGCGCAAGCAGCTAGTAAAACAGTAGTTCCCCGCATAGGTGGCGGGGCGGCGCGCAGCTATTGGCTGGTGCTGCCAGGCCAGGCTGGCGCCGCGCCCCAGGGCATTTGCCTGCTGCCACGCGGCACCGAGGAGGGCACGCGCATGGTGCTGGCCGGCCGGCGCTTTGCGCTGCAGCTGGGCCAGCCGGTGCGCTTTGCGCTGGTCGCGCGCAGCCAGGGCAGCGCACAGGCCGGACAGATCGCCGCTTTGGACGGCGAGGGCTGGGTGGAACTGCCGCCGCTGGCCAGCGTGCTGCCCGCGCCCGAGGGCCGGGCCGCCGCCAAGGTGGAGGTGCAGCTGCAGGCCTGCATGAGCGAGGTGGGCGTGCTGGAGCTGCGCTGCATCAATACGCAGGATGAGGGGCAGTCCTGGCTGCTGCCGTTTGCCGTGCGTGGCGCGGCGGCCGGTCCTCACCCCGGCCCTCTCCCAGGGGGAGAGGGAGAAAAACCCGCAGCCGACCGGTCGCCCTCACCCCCCTGGGGAGAGGCAGGGGTGAGGGGCGCGCTCGATACCGCCATCGCCCAGATCGACCGCATCTTCGGCAACCAGACCCAGGATGTGTCGCCCAAAGAGGTGCGTCAGCTGCGCGCCACGCTGGAAAAGACCCTGGGCCCGCGCGAAGCCTGGCCCCTGCCGCTCTTGCGCGCGCTGTTCGACGCCCTGCTGGCGCGAGCCAAGCGCCGCCGGCGCAGCGCCGAGCATGAGCGCGTGTGGCTGAACCTGGCCGGCTGGTGCCTGCGCCCCGGCCTGGGCGCCGAGCTCGACGCCTGGCGCCTGGAGCAGCTATGGCCGCTCTACGCCCAGGGTCTGGGCCATGGCCACGACAGCGCCAATTGGACCGAATGGTGGGTGCTGTGGCGCCGCGTGGCCGCGGGGCTGGATGAGGCGCGGCAGCTGCAGGTGCTGGAGGACGTGGCCGGCTGCATGCAAAAAACCGTGCAGCGCAGCGCCAAGGCGGCCTGGGGCAGCTACGACGACATGCTGCGCCTGTTTGCCGCCATGGAGGCCGTGCCCTGGCAGTATCGCCAGGAGATGGGCCAATGGATGCTGCAGCGCCTGAAGCGCCCGGACGAACCCCCGCACACCTGGTGGGCCATAGGCCGCCTGGCGGCGCGCGCGCCGCTGGCGGCGAATGCCCATCTGGTGATGCCGCCCGCCGCCGCGCAAGAATTTCTGCAGGCCACGCTGGCCCAGGACTGGCGCAGGAACGAGCCGGCCATGTTTGCCGCCGTGCAGATCGCGCGCATGACCGGCGAGCGCACACTGGATCTGGACGATGGCCAGCGCGCCCAGGTGCTGGCCAAGCTGCGCGCCAGCGGCGCGCCCGCGCGCTGGATCACGCAGGTGGCAAGCGTGCAGGAAATGAGCGCCGAGGACAGACGCCTGAGCCTGGGCGACAGCCTGCCGCCCGGGCTGGTGCTGGTGGCTTGATGGCCCTCACGGGTTGAGCCACCTCTTGAGCGCGGCGCGGTAGCTCAGGTCGAAGCGGCCGTAGTAGTCCGTGCCGCCAGGTTTGGCGCAACTGGCCGAGCCGCCATGCAGCTGGCCCGCCAGGTAGCGCTGCGCGCCGATGGTGACGAACACCCCAGAGCCGCTGCTGCCGGGTTCCGTACTGCCCTGCTGCCAGTTCAGTGCCAGATAGTTGCCCGTGTCCCCGCCGCCCGGGCTGCAGCTTTCGTCGCCGCAGTTGCTGTAGCGCACCAGCGTGCCCAGGCTGAACTTTTGCGGCTCGCCTTCGGGATGGTGCAGGCCGGCCAGCTGCGTGCCCACGGGCAAGCCGCCGTAGTATGAGCCGGCGTAGACGATGCCCGGCGGCGCCGGGTCGTTCAGCTGCATGAAGGCGGTGTCGGTGCCGGCCGCGGCGTACAGCAGCCTGGCACCGCCCGTCAGGCGCCGGCTGGCCGGGTTCTCGACCATGCTGTTGCAGCTGGCGGAGCGGTACAGCCAGTCGGTGACCAGCGTGGAGGCCACGACCTGGCTGGCGATGCAGTGCTGGGCCGAGAGGAAATACGGCCGGCCGCTGGACGCCATGTCGTTGAGCAGCGTGCCGGTGCAGAAGTACGCGTTGCCGTCCTCGGCCACGAACTCCATGCGCGCCACGGAGCGGCTTTGCTCCAGGTAGTCGGGGCGGCAGCTCACGTCCACCAGGCAGCTGCCGGCGGCGGCAGCCTTGGTGCGCACGGCGTCCTCGGCCTCGGCCGCCGTCAGCTGGTAGTGCGACAGCCGCGGCACGGCCAGGCGCACGGCGGCCGGGTCGGCGCCGGCGGGTATTTCCAGCTCCAGCGTGGTCTGCGCGCCGCCAAAGTCCGGGCTCCAGTAGGTGCGCGCCAGTTGGTCGGCGGCGCCGGATGCGGCGTTGCGCTCGGCCATGGCCCGCAGCTGCTCGGCGCTCAGTTGCACGGCCTGATCCGGCGCGGCGCCATAAAAGCGCAGCAGCGCCCCGGGCGGC
>JAFEES010000118.1 GCA_018240995.1 Pseudomonadota bacterium
GCAGGGTCGCCTTTTCTTTGCTTACTTTCTTTTGGCGAAGCAAAAGAAAGTGAGTACGCCGCCGGGCGCACATCCCGGCCGACGACATCAAAAAGAAGAGCTACCTGCGCAAAACCAACAGCGCTGTAGGCCAAATTTAATTGGAATCTGACGCCAATTACTCCCTTAACCCTTTACAGATAAGCATCATGCGCTATGACTATTGATGTTTTGTGCGGAAGGAAGTACTGCCATACACTGCAGCTATATACATCCCTTGGAGGACCCGCCATGACCAGCAGTACCGTCTTCATCAACAACCGCACCCAGGCCGTGCGCCTGCCCGCAGACTTGCGCCTGCCCGAGGGGGTGCGCAAGGTGAATGTGCGCGCCCTGGGCAACGAACGCATCATTGCCCCCGTAGACCAGACCTGGGACAGCTTTTTCGTCAACGGCCCCACCGTCAGCGACGACTTCCTGCCCGAGCGCGCCTCCCAGGCCGATACGGCGCGGGAGTCGCTGTGATGCTGCGCTACCTGCTGGACACCAATATCGTCATCTACGTGCTCAAGTGCCGGCCCATCGAGGTGCTGGACTGTTTCAACCAGAATGCCAGCCGCATGGCGATCTCCGCCATCACGCTGGCGGAGCTGTTGCACGGGGCCGAGAAAAGCCGCCAGGTCAGCGCCAACCTGGCGGTCATTGAAGACTTTTGCAGCCGCCTGGAGGTGCTGCCCTATGGCGCCAGGGCGGCACAGCATTACGGCGTGATCCGTGCTGCACTGGAAAAGGCTGGGCAGCCCATAGGCGTGAACGATTTGCACATCGCGGCCCATGCCCGCAGCGAGGGCCTGGCCGTGGTGACGAACAACATGGCCGAGTTTGCGCGCGTGCCAGCGCTACAGGTGGAAAACTGGGTGCCGGCAACTTAGAACGGCGCCACCGAGTTGAACGCGCGCGACAGCCAGCCCATGGCCTGGGCCTCGCTTTGTGCGCCGCGCCCGCGCGACTGCACGCGGGCGTTGGCCACCTGGGTGGAGGCCACCACGCTGCCCGGCTGCAGCGAGCGCGGATCCACGGTGCCGGAAAAGCGCAGCACGTCCACGTTCTCGTTCACGCCGATCTGCTTTTCGCCGGCCACCACCAGGTGGCCGTTGGGCAGCACCTCGACCACCGTGGTGGTGATGGCGCCGGTGAAGGTGTTGCTGCTCTCGGTGCCGCCCTTGCCCGAGAACGCGTTCTTGCTCTTGCCGCCCAGGCCCAGCTTGGCCAGGTTGCCAGCGTCCAGGAAGGGAAAGGCGGAGACGCTGGCCGAGGTCTCGGCGTTTCTGTCCACGCTGGAGGTGGAGTTCTGCTTGGCCGTGACCTTCTCCACGATCTGTATGGTGACGATGTCGCCCACCAGGCGCGCGCGCCTGTCCTCGAAGGCCGGGCGGTAGCTGGCGGCGTGGAACAGGCTGCCCGTGGGCGCCCCCTGCGGGCGCGGCGTGGCGGCCACCGGCGGCGGCGTGGTGGGCAGCAGGTCTACGGGCGGCGACGGGTTGATGCTGGCGCAGCCGCCCGCCAGCAGTGCCAGGGCGGTGGTGGCGGCAAGGCGCAGGGCGATGTTCATGGCGTGACTCACAGCTGCGCCAGCTTGGCCAGCATCTGGTCGCTGGTCTGTATGGCCTTGGAGTTCATCTCGTAGGCGCGCTGGGTCTGGATCATGGTCACCAGCTCCTCCACCACGTTGACGTTGGAGGTCTCCAGAAAGCCCTGGCGCATCACGCCCAGGCCGTTCGTGCCCGGTTGGCCCTGCTGCGGCGGGCCCGAGGCGGCGGATTCCTTGTACATGTTCTGCCCCACGGGCTGCAGGCCGGCGGGGTTGACGAAGTTGGACATGGCCAGCTGCCCCAGCTGCTGCGGCTGCGGGTTGCCGGCCACGGTGGCGCTGACCACGCCCGCTTCGCTGATGCTGATGCCGGTGGCGCCCTGCGGGATGGTGATGCCGTTGGCCACGGGCAGGCCGCCCGCGGTCACCATGCGTCCCTGGGCGTCGAGTTGAAAGGAGCCGTCGCGCGTGTAGCCCAGGGTGCCGTCTGGCAGCTGCACCTCGAAGAAGCCGTTGCCGTTGATGGCCACGTCCAGGCTGTTGCTCGACTGCTGCAGGCTGCCCTGGGTGAAGTTGCGGCTGGTGGCCACGGTGCGCACGCCTAGCCCCAGGTGCAGGCCGGTGGGCAGCTGGTTTTCCTCGGTGGTCTGCGAGCCCACCTGGCGCAGGTTCTGGTAGATCAGGTCCTCGAACACCGCGTTGTTGCGCTTGAAGCCGTTGGTGGAGACGTTGGAGAGGTTGTGCGAGATCACGTCCAGCTGCGTCTGCTGGGCGGTCATGCCGGTCTTGGCGATCCACAGGGAATTGATCATGGCGTTTCCTTTGTTCAGCCGTTCAGGCTCAGCAGCTGGCCGGCGGATTTGTCGTTGGTCTCGGCGGTGGTCAGCAGGCGCATCTGCTGCTCGAACTGGCGCGCGGCGGCGATCATGCCGACCATGGCCTCGACCGGGTTCACGTTCGAGCCCTCCAGCGCGCCGGACACCAGGCGCGCCTGGTTGTCATTGGCCATGGGCTCGCCCGAGGCGGTGCGAAACAGCGCGTCGTCGCCGCGCTTGAGCGGGTCGTCCGCCTGGGGCGTGGCCAGCTTGATGCGCCCCAGGTTCTGCGGCGCCTGGCCGGCCAGCTGGGCGGTCACGGTGCCGTCGGCGCCCAGGCTCAGGGCCGCGCCCTGCGGCGCGGTGATGGGGGCGCCGCCGCTGGACAGCACCGGCAGGCCGGTGCCCGTGACCATCTGGCCCTCGGGCGTGAGCTGAAAGCCGCCGGCGCGCGTATAGGCCTCGGTGCCATCCGTGGCCTGCACGGCAAACCAGGCATTGCCCACGGCCATGGCGTCCAGCGGCCGGCCGGTGGTCTGGGCCGCGCCGGGGGTATCGACATGGCCCGAGGTGGCCTCCAGCGCAAACACCCGCGTGGTCGAGCCGCTGCCCTGCAGCGGCACCGAGCGGAAGTTGGCCATCTCGGCGCGAAAGCCCTGGGTGGAGACGTTGGCCAGGTTGTTGGACAGCACCGCCTGCCGGTGCGCGGCGGCGCTGGCGCCGGTCATGCTGGTGTAGATGATGCGATCCATGGCGTGCTCTCCCGGTCAGGCGTCAGCGCAGGTTGACGAGCGTGGACAGCACCTGGTCCTGCGTCTTGATGGTCTGGGCGTTGGCCTGGTAGGCACGCTGCGCGGTCATCATGTTCACCAGCTCGGCCGTCAGATCGACGTTGGAGTCTTCCAGCGCGCCCGAGCGCAGCGCGCCAAAGGCGCCCTCGGTGGGTACGCCCATGACGGGCTGGCCGGACTCGAAGGTCTCCTGCCAGAGGTTGTTGCCGATATCCGCCAGGCCCTGGGTGTTGCGAAAGCTGGCCAGCGCCACCTGGCCCTCGGCGCGCGTCACGCCGTTGGAGTAGCTGGCCATGATGGTGCCGTCGTTGCCGATGTTGATGCCCGTGAGCTGGCCGGCGGTGTAGCCGTCCTGCGTGAGTTCGGAGACGGCGAACTTGGTGCCGAACTGGGTCACGCCGTCCAGGCTGACCTGCACCGTGTAGGCCGGCAGGTTGTTCGGGTTGGGGGTGGGCGGCGTGATGGTCACAGGCATCTGGAAGCCCGTGGCCGGTGGCGTGGCGGCGGGGCCGATGATGTGGCCGTTGTTGTCGAACTGGATCTGGCCGATGGGCGTGGCCACCACGGGCGGCGTGGCCTTCGGGTCGTCGAGCTTGTCATAGACGTCCCAGGTGTTGGCCGTGGCGGTCTTCTGAAAGTACAGGCTCACCGGCGTGGCCACGCCCTGGCTGTCATACACGTTGATGGAGGTGCCGTAGGTTGAGCGCGGCGTTGGCGCCACCGGCGGCGTGGCCGTGGGGTTACCCGCGGCGTCGGGGGCGCGCGCGTCCAGGTTGAAGGATGCCTTGATGGTCGTGCTCTGCTTGGCTGGAATCGGCACGCCCGTGGGGAAGGACAGCGGCTGGGGGGTGCTGGCGGTGCGAGTCCTGGTGACGGGGTCCATGGGGTAGCCCATCAGCTTGCCGTGGTTGTTGGTGACCACGTTGCCCTTGTCGTCGAGCTTGAAGTTGCCGGCGCGCGTGTAGGCGGTGCTGCCATCGGGCTGCTGGATTCTGAAGAAGCCATTGCCGTTGATGGCTACGTCCAGGTTGTTGCCGGTGACGGAGATATTGCCCTGCGTGAACTGCTGGGCCACGGCGCCCACCTGCACGCCGATGCCGGCATTGCCCGATCCGGCCGTGCCGATGGCATTGGCCACCATCTCGGCAAACTCGGTGCGCGAGGCCTTGAAGCCCACGGTGCCCGAGTTGGCGATGTTGTGGCCGATCACGTCCAGGTTCTTGCTGGAGGCGTTCAGGCCCGAGAGGCCTTGCTGGAAACCCATGGTGTGCTCCTCTTTTCGATGAATGTGGTGTGCTCAGAGCACGCCCAGGACTTTGGCGTAGTTGACGGTGCTGCCGTCGGCCAGGGTCAGGGTCAAAGCGCCGGCCTTGGAGCCCGTGGCCAGCACCTGCGACTGGGCCAGGGGCGTGGCCTTGACGCTGGCTTCGCCGTTGGTGGCGGTGACGCGAAAGCGCAGGTCGGCGGCCTTGCCCTGGTATTTGCTGGCATCCCACTCGAAGTTCAGCCGGCCGCCCTCCTGCGCGCCCATGTCGATGGCGTCCACCGCCACGCCGCCGGGCGTGACGATTTCCACCTTGACGCTGGTGGCGGCGCCGGCCAGGTCGAACATGCCCTTGCCGGTCTTGCCGTCCAGGCTCATGCGGTCGCCCTCGGACAGCACGGAGCGCCCGATGAGCGAGATGCCCTGGATCTGCTGCATGGTGCTGAACTGCTCGGCCATGGTCTGCATGGTCAGGTTCAGGTTCTGCAGGCCGGTCACGGTGTTGATCTGCGCCATCTGCGAGGTCATCTGGGCGTTGTCCAGCGGGTTCATCGGATCCTGGTTGTTCAGCTGGGCAACCAGCAGCTTGAGGAAGCGGTCCTGCATCGCGCTGGCGTCGGTCGTCGAGTCGCGCGTCTTGGAGGTGGTGGTGGCGCCCTTGTCGAGCGCGCTGGTGTCGATGGGGGTCAGGGACATGGGGGCTCTCCCGGGCCTATTGGCCCATTTGCAGGGTCTTGAGCAGCAGCGACTTGGCCGTGTTCATGACCTCCACGTTGTTCTGGTACGAACGCGAGGCGGAGATCATGTTCACCATCTCCTCCACCGCGTTCACGTTGGCATGCGTGACATAGCCCTCGGCGTCGGCCATGGGGTTCATGGGGTCGTGCACGCGCCGGCCGGGCGTGTCGCTTTCCTGGATGGTGGAGACGCGCACGCCGGCGGCGCCGTCGGAGCCCATGGGCGTGGTCTGGAACACCACCTGGCGCGCCTTGTAGGCCTGGCCGTCGGGGCCGGCCACGGCGTCCACGTTGGCCAGGTTGCTGGCGACTACGTTCAGCCGCTGCGACTGCGCGCTGATGGCGCTGCCCGAGACGTTGAAGATGGAGAACATGGACATGGCGCGGCTCGCTTTCCTTTATTGACCCTGGATGGCGCTGAGCATGGTCTTGGCGTCGCCGTTGATGAAGCGCAGCGTGGCCTCGTAGCGCACGGCGTTGTCCACGAAGGCGGCGCGCTCGCGATCCATGTCCACCGTGTTGTTGTCCAGGCTGGGCTGGGTCTGCAGCGCATAGCCCAGGGTGCTGCCCGAGTCGCCCGTGCGCGCCGCCGGCAGCGGGATATGGCGCGCATCGCTCACGCTCTGGCGCGTCAGGGACGAGGGGGCGCGCCCCTCGTTGACGGCACGCATGGCGTCGGCAAACTTGAAGTCACGCGCCACGTAGCCCGGCGTGTCGGCGTTGGCGATGTTGCTGGCGATGGTGCGCTGGCGCTCGGAACGCAGCAGCAGTGCGTTGCCGTGAAAGTCCAGTCGCTGGGTCAGCTTGTCGAGCATGGGGGCCTGCAATACGTGGGTTGGGGGCTTGGCTTGGCCGGGGGCATGGCCCCTGGTTGGCGTGCGTCGATTATGAAAATCACGCCGCATTTCTAAAGCGCGAAGAGCGCGGCCAATGGCCCTTTGTTTGCCTGTTACGGCAAGGGTGCGGCGCCTACAGTGCAGCCTGAGAAACGGCGCCTGCCGCGCCCTTTGCCGGAGCCTCTACATGCCGAATTTCGCACGCCGCCGTTTGCGCACAACCCTGTGGCTGCCACTGCTGTGCCTGGCCGCAAGCCTGGCGCTGCCGGTGCGCGCCCAGGACCAGACCAGCGAGCTCGGCGCCATCGGCCAGCGCTGGCTGGATCAGGCGCTGGCGCAGGCCCAGGGCGGCACGCTGCCGCTGCGCATGGAGGTCAGCGTGGGCCAGCTCGACCCGCGCCTGCGCCTGGCGCCCTGCGCGCGTGTCGAACCCCACCTGCCCGCCGGCACGCGGCTGTGGGGGCGTACCCGCCTGGGTTTGCGCTGCGTGGATGGCGCGGTGCGCTGGAACGTGTTCCTGCCCATCACTGTGAAGGCCTTCGGCCCGGCCTGGGTGCTGGCCGGCGACGTGGCCATGGGCGCGGTGCTGGCCGAGGGCGACGCGGTGGAGGCCGAGGTGGACTGGGCGGCCGACAGCGCCGCCATCGTCGCCAACCCCCAGGCCTGGGTGGGCCTGATGGCCGCACGGCCGCTGCAGGCCGGCCAGGCGCTGCGCCAGAATTTGGTGCGCGCGCCAGACCTGTTCAAAGCCGGCGCGCCGGTGCGCGTGGTGGTGCAGGGGCAGGGCTATGCGGTCACATCCTCGGGCCAGGCCCTGACGGCCGGCGCCCAGGGGCAAAATGTACGCGTGCGCATGAGTAATGGCCGGTTGATATCCGGCATTGTGCTTGAAGATGGGACAATAGAGGCCGCTTTGTGAGGCGCTGGCGCGCATAAAGCGCTAAAGTCTGCGCTCCACTGGCCGAAAACATGGCTACTTGCCCCGCAGCAGATCGGGGTGGTGGAGAGTGTGATGAAGATAGGAAACAACCCGGATACCGCGAATCTCTTGTCGCAGGCCGCAGCCGCCAGGCAGCAGGCCAAGGCAGCCGCGCCCGCGCCAGCCGCCGAGGCCGCCGCCCAGGGCGCAGCACGCGCCGCGGCCGGCGTTCCCGTCACGCTGTCGGCCACGGTGCGTGGCGCCGAAGCGAGCCGCGGCACGGCCGACTTTGACGCCGGCAAGGTCAAGGCCGTGAAGGCGGCGATAGAAAACGGCACCTTCAAGGTCAACGCCGAGGCCGTGGCCGACAAGCTGTTGGCCAACGCCGAGGAAACCCTGTCGCGCTCGCGCGGCTGAGCGCTGCCCGCCTGACGGGGCGGCAGGCTCTGGACTCGCCCCATGTCACTCGACAACACCCTTTCCCTCATCGAAGCGCAGCTGCAGGACATGCAGGCTGCGCTTTTGTCCTCTGATCCGCAGGCCCTGGAGCAGACCGCCACGCAACTGCGCCAGGCGGCCGCCACCCTGTCCCAGGCCCTGGTTGCAGGAGTGCCGGCCGGAACCGCCGAGCGCGTGCAAGCCATAGCCACACGCCTGACCCTGGTGCGCGACCAGTTGGCACGGGTACTGGCGCTGACCGAGCGTCAGGCGGCATCGCTACTGCCGCCGGCGCAGGGGGTGACCTACGGGCCATCCTCCGCCGCCGGGGCGCGGATCTATCGTGCGCCGGGATAAATCTATTTGAGATCAGATTCCAATTAATTTCAACTAATTGGGGTCAGATTCCAATTATTCCTTGGTTCTATAGGCTACTGCCTCTGCGTGGGCAGCTCCTTTTTTTGATGTTGCTGGCCGGGATGTGCGCCC
>JAFEES010000119.1 GCA_018240995.1 Pseudomonadota bacterium
CTCTCCCCAACCCTCTCCCGCGAGGGGAGAGGGAGCAAAACCAGCGCCAATCCAGCGTTGTGGGCTAAAAATGATGTGTAGATACCCATGCCCAGAGGGGGAAGGGGCTAAAAACCGCGCCAAATAATCGCGGAGTGCTATGACAAAGATGTGTGCACACACAAGCCCCATGACCGCTACCGCACCACCGCTTTTGCGCTTCCACCAGGGCACGGCGCCGCTGTTCATCTCCATGCCCCACGTGGGCAGCTATCTGCCGCCGCAGATCGCCGCGCGCCTCACGCCCGAGGCGCGCCAGGTGCCCGACACCGACTGGCACCTGGAGCGCCTGTACGGCTTTGCCCGCGATCTCGGCGCCTCCATCCTCGCGGCCACGCATTCGCGCTATGTGGTGGATCTGAACCGCCCGCCTGATGGCGCCAGCCTCTACCCCGGCCAGAGCGTGACCGGCCTGTGCCCCGTGGACAGCTTCGACGACCGGCAGCTGTACACGCGCGCCGACGACATGCCCGACGACGCCGAGGTGGCCGCGCGCCGCCAGGCCTACTGGCAGCCCTACCACGCCCAGCTGCGCGCCGAGCTCGAACGCATGCGCGCCGCGCATGGCGTGGCCGTGCTCTGGGACGCGCATTCCATACGCTCGGTGCTGCCGCGCTTCTTCGAAGGCAGGCTGCCCGACCTGAACCTGGGCACGGGCGACGGCATCAGCTGCGACCCGGCCCTGGCCCAGGCCCTGCTGGGCGAGGCCCGCGCCGCCACGGGCTACACCGCCGTGCTCAACGGCCGCTTCAAGGGCGGCCACATCACGCGCCACTATGGCGCGCCCGCGCGCAACATCCACGCCGTGCAGCTGGAGATGACGCAGTGCAGCTACATGCAGGAGGCGCCGCCGTTCGACTACCTGCCCGAGGTGGCGGCCGGCGTGCTGCCGCACCTGCGCCGCATGGTCGAGGCCACCCTGGCCTTCGCCCGGTCGCGGCAGTAACGGCAGAAGCGGCAGTGGGGTTGGTTCGGATTCAGCCTTGGGGCAGCGCCGCGCAGCAGTGCGCCGGCAGATCCAGCCAGCGCTCGGCCGCGGCCTGCAGCGCGCCCAGCTGGCCGGTGGTGTAGAGGCTGATGCGCCCCGGTGCGGCGGGCTCGCCGTCCGCTGCCTGCTCGGGCGCCAGCGCGGCGGCCTGGGCCAGGATGCGGCGCGTCTGGCGCGCCACGGCGGCGCCGGTGTCGAGGATGAGCACGTCCGGCCCTACCAGCGCGCGCAGCGCGTCCTTGGCAAACACATAGTGGGTGCAGCCCAGCACCAGCGTGTCTATGTCGCCGGTTTTCAGGCCAAATGAGCCCAAACCACCCGTGTACTGGGCGCAAAGCGCTCTTATTTTTTCTGCCGATTCAAGCGCCGGCAGCGGCTCCTCGGTGCTTTGCTCTATGGCCCGCGCCAGTCCGTCGCAGGCCTGCACGGCAAACAGCGTGTGCGCCGAATGCTCGGCGCGCAGGCGCGCAAAGCGCGCGCTGCCCACCGTGCCGCGCGTGGCCAACACGCCCACATGGTGCGTCTGGCTGCGCGCGGCGGCAGGCTTCAGCGCCGGCTCCACGCCAATCGCCGGCAGATCCGGCAGACTGGCGCGCAGCCGCTCCACCGCCGCGGCCGTGGCCGTGTTGCAGGCCACCACCAGGGCCTTGATGTCGTGCTGCGCGCGCAGCCACTGCGCAATCGCCAGCGTGCGCTGCTGCACGAAGGCGTCACCCTTCTCGTCGCCATAGGGCGCGTTGCCGCTGTCGGCCAGGTAGACGAAATGCTCGTGCGGCAGCTCGTGGCGCAGGGCCTGCAGCACGCTCAGGCCGCCTATGCCGCTGTCGAAAACGCCTATGGGACGGGCGGCAAGGGGCGATGTCATGGAAGGCGTGAGGAGGTTTGTCGAATATTGGCGCGCATGCCGTGGCGGTGACGGCGGCGCGGGTGGCAAGTATGCCTGCGCGGGGCGCTTCTTTCCGCGCTGGAGGCTGGGTGCTTATGGGCGTTGCGCACGCTCAGGTTGGGCCATCCCCGGTCTTCATGGCCACGCGCGCAGCCGGCTTGTTAGGGCGCCGATCGTAAGGCGCGAAGCCAACCGCCCGACACAACGAACCGTGGAAACGTGACCCACTGCTCCAGCAGTATGCGTGACAGGGCATTACCAAGCCCGGTGAATGGCTCGGGTGCGTTGACCTCTGCCTGGTGGCCACGCCCCTGCAGGGCGATGGAGGCGGCTGTTGCAACGATGCCCGCCAGTGCCAGCCACCAAGATAGTCGCACCACCGCCAAGACCAGCGCAAGGTTGCCTGCGAGGAAAAATGGAACCAAAACAATGTGCAGCAGCAAGTTGGAGCGCGCCTGATGAGCGCGAGCGTAACCCTGCCACTGCCAACGAAGAAGCGCACCCAATGTCATGACTAGCGCAATCAATGCCGAAAAACCTGCAATACGGGTTGGACATCGCCAGATGCTCAGGCGTTCCACATGGTTGCTGAACTTGTGCTGGGTTCGACGCTATGGTGAACGCATACCCTGGCAAAGCCAGGTACGTTGGTGCAGGCAGTGGGGCTCGTCTATGTCGCGCGTAGTGGGTGCGGCGGCGGTCACCCTAAGCGAGGCGGGCCGCGGTGCGGTGAAACACCAGCAGCCGGTTGTTGGCCGGCATGGCGTGGTCTGCCTCCAGCGCCAGGCCATGCTCTACGCCCAAGGCGACGATGTTCTCGAAGTCGCGTATGCCGCTGCGCGCATCGCGCTGGCGCAGCCACTCGTCAAAGGCGCGGTTGCTGTCGCTGGTGAACGTGCCGCCGTAGTTGAACGGGCCGTACAGCGCCAGCACGCCGCCCGCGGGCAGGTGGGCGCCGGCGAGGGCAAACAGGCGCTGCACCAGCGGCCAGGCGACGATGTGCGTGGTGTTGGCGCTGAAGACGGCGTCGAAGGCGCCTTCGGGCCAGGCGCTGCTCTCCAGATCCAGCAGCAGCGGCGCGCGCAGGTTGGGCGCCGGGTGTGCGGCATGCCAGGCGCGTATGGCGGCGTGGTTCTCGGCCAGGTCGCTGGTCTGCCAGACGAGGTGCGGCAGGCGCGGCGCGAAGTACACGCCGTGCTGGCCCGTGCCCGAGCCGATCTCCAGCACCTGGCGCCGGTCGGCAAAGGCCTGCTGCAGCACGGCGAGGATGGGGGCCTGGTTGTTTTCGCAAGCCTGGGAGAAGGGTAGGGGCGCGCTCATGCCACGCATGATCGAGGATTTGCGTTGTCATCGGTTTGCACCTGACTTTGCTGCCGGGGTTGCGGCTGCGGCAAATAACTAGAAACCGTGGAACTCCACAGCCAATTTGGTCTTCTAAACGTTCGTCGGCGGGGCCATCAGCCATGCGATGTGCGGATGCCCTGACGCCCTGTGCGACGCAGCATAAGGAGTTCGAATCATGTCATTGCGTATGCAAACCAGCCTGCTCGCGGTCGCGGCGGTGCTGACCCTGGGTCTGCCCAGCGCCTGGGCCCAGGTGACGCCGAAACAGGAAGACGCCGCCCAGTTGAAGGCCGACGAGGCTTCCCTGGCACGCGAGCGCGGGCAGCTGGCCACCGATGCCAAGGCGCTCAAGAGCGACAAGGCCGAGGGCAAGATGTCGGCCGAGTCCAAGGACTCGATGCGCGTGTACCGCGACAAGCAAGCGGTGAAGGGTGAAAAACGCGACATCTCGGCCGACAAGTCCGGCTCGCTGCAGGGCAAGGAAGACAAGATGGAGCTGAAGACGGAGAAGGCCAAGCTCAAGGGCGATCAGCAGCGCATGCAGCGCGACAACAAGCATGGCCGCATGGCCGCCACCTCGCCTGACGCCGAGAAGGTCTATCAGGACAAGCAGGCGATACAGGGCCAGGAAAAGGCCATCGCCACGGACAAGGCCGACCTGAAGGCGGACAAGAAGTAACCGCGTGCGGGTTCAGGGGCTGACGCAGGCGTCGCCCAGCCCCGCCGCGCCGGCCAGCTTTTCCAGGCGCGTGCGCTTGTCCAGGCAGGCCTGGTAGCTGGCCTGCGCGGCCTGCTGCTGCGCGGCGTGTGCCGCCTGCGCGCGTTGCGCCTGCAGTTGGGCGATGCGCGCGCGGATCTGCGGCATGGCGGCCAGGGCGGCTTTTTCACCCTCCATGATGGCGCTGGCGCGCTGGTTGAAGTCCACCGGGCCCATGTCCAGCACGCGCGGGCGTATCACCACGTCGGCGCGCGCCAGCTCTGCCTGGCCCAGTTTCTGGCCCATGATGGCGATCGACTGGCCCAGGGCCCCCAGCAGGTGTTCGGGCGCCTTGCCGCGCGCCTTGTTGGAGATGTCCACCGCGATCACCACGTCGGCGCCCAGCTGGCGCGCCGCATCCACCGGCACCGGGCTGACCACGCCGCCATCGACGAAGTGGTATTTGCCGATCACCACCGGCTGGAACACGCCCGGCACGCTGCTGGATGCGCGCACCGCCTGGCCGGTGTTGCCGCGCGCGAACACTGTGCGCTCGCCGTCCTCCAGCCGCGTGGCCACGGCCACGAAGGGCCTGGGCAACTGCTCCAGGCTCTTGCGCTGCACCTGTTCGTTGACATAATCCTCCAGCTTCTGGCCCTGCACCAGCCCGCCCGAGGACAGCTGCAGGTCGCGTATGCGCGTCTCGTCCAGCGCCACGGCCTTTTCCTGCAGCTCAAAGGCATTCATGCCGCTGGCGTACAGCGCGCCCACCACGCTGCCGGCGCTGGTGCCGGCCACCACCGCGGGCGCCAGGCCGTTGGCCTCCAGCATCTTGATCACGCCGATATGCGCAAACCCCTTGGCGGCGCCGCCGCCCAGCGCCAGGCCGATCTTGATGGCAGGGGCAGGGCTGTCAGGCGTGGGCTGGGCAGTGGCCGTGGGTTGGCTGGGTGAGGTGCTGCTGCAAGCGGCCAGGCCGGCCAGGCTGAAGGCGGCCAGGGCGCGGCGGAAAACGTTCAATTGCATGCCAGGGGGGTTTTGTGGGGCGGGGCAGTATAGGGCGGGTAGCTGTCGATAGTGCCTTGCCTGCCGCAAAGGTTCCGTCGTGCGCGTGGTGGACAGGCGCAAGATTCAAGGCGTTGCTGCCAGCAGGGGCTTGCATCAAGGGCATCCTCTCGCAATGCATTCCTGCGCCAGCGTCGTGGCGATGGCCCCAAGGGCCAGGCGGCATGGGTGACAAACACGGAGGTCGGCCATGAGCCTTGCGCACACCATGCGCGCCGCATTCATAGAGCAGCCAGGTGGGGCTATCCGGCTTGGGCGCCTGCCCGTGCCGTGCCCGGGCCCCACGGATGTGCTGGTGCGTGTGCAGGCCAGCGGCGTGAACCATGTGGACTTGTTCGTGCGCTCGGGCGCCTATCGCACGCCCATGCCGCGGCCCTTCGTGCTCGGGCGCGACCTGGTCGGCAGCGTGGCGGGGCTGGGGGCGGGTGTGAGCGGCTTTGCCGTGGGCGAGCGCGTCTGGTGCAACAGCCTGGGCCATGCCGGGCGCCAGGGGGCGCTGGCCGAATATGCCGTGGTCGCCGCCGATCGCCTGTACCCGTTGCCCGCCCAGGCCGATGCACAGCAAGCCGTGGCCATGCTGCACACCGCGGCCACGGCGCATATCGGCCTGGTGCGCGAGGCGCGCCTGCAGGCCGGCGAGACGCTGCTGGTCGAAGGCGCGGGCGGCGGCGTGGGCAGCGCCGTGGTGCAGTTGGCGCGCTGCATGGGCGCGCGCGTCATCGCCACGGCGTCGGCGCGGGATGCGGCCTGGTGCCGGCAATGCGGCGCCGACGTGGTGTTGGATTACCGTACCGCCGATCTGTACCAGCAGGTCAGCCAGGCGGCGCCCGAGGGTATTGACCTGTGGTGGGACAACAGCGGGCGCCATGATTTTTTGGCCGTGCTGCCGCTGATGCGCCTGGGTGGCCGGGTGCTGGTCATGTCTGGCCTGGGCGGCGCCAGTGCCAGCCTGCCCGTGGGCCAGCTGTACACGCGCGACGTGAGCCTGCACGGCTTTGCCATCAGCAATGCCTCGGCGGCCGACCTGGCCCGTGCCGCAGCGGCCATGAACCGGCTGTTTGCCGCCGGGCGGCTGCAGGCCCGCATAGGCGCCACCTTCCATCTGGCGGATGTGGCCCAGGCCTACGCCGCCGTGCAGGCCGGCGGCGTCAATGGCCGCATCGTGGTGCTGGTCGAGTAAACCGCGTCAGCCGCGCGCGATGATCGCGGCCACGGCCTCGCCCACCTGCGTGGTATTTGCCTGGCCGCCCAGATCCGGTGTGCGCGGCCCGGTCTTGATGGCCTCCTCGATGGCGGCGACGATGGCGTCATGCGCGGCGCGGCCCGCACCCTGGCCCTGGGTCAGGAAGTCCAGCATCAGCGCGCCGGACCAGATCATGGCGATGGGGTTGGCGATGTTCTTGCCGTAGATGTCGGGCGCCGAGCCGTGCACCGGCTCGAACAGGCTGGGGAAGCTGCGCTCGGGGTTCAGGTTGGCCGATGGCGCCAGGCCAATGGTGCCGGTGGTGGCCGGGCCCAGGTCACTCAGGATGTCGCCAAACAGGTTGGTCGCCGCCACCACGTCGAAACGCCCCGGCTGCAGCACGAAGCGCGCCGTGAGGATGTCGATATGTTGCCTGTCCAGCGCCACGCCGGGGTAGTTTTTGGCCATGTCCTCGGCGCGCTGATCCCACCAGGGCATGCTGATGGCGATGCCGTTGCTCTTGGTGGCCAGCGTCACATGCTTTTTCGGTCGGCTTTGTGCCAGCTCGAAGGCGAACTTGAGCAGGCGATTCGCGCCATGGCGTGAATAGACCGATTCCTGGATCACGATCTCGCGCTCGGTGCCCTCGTACATGATGCCGCCCAGCGAGGTGTACTCGCCCTCGGTGTTTTCGCGCACCACGTAATAGTCGATGTCGCCGGGCTTGCGGCCGGCCAGCGGGCAGGGCACGCCCTCGAACAGGCGCACCGGGCGCAGGTTGATGTACTGGTCGAACTCGCGGCGGAACTTGAGGAGCGAGCCCCACAGCGAGACATGGTCGGGCACGGTGGCGGGCCAGCCCACGGCGCCGTAGTAGATGGCGTCCATGCCTTGCAGCTGCGCCTTCCAGTCGTCGGGCATCATTTTTCCGTGAGCGGCGTAGTAGTCGCAATGCGCCCAGTCGAAGTGGTGAAACTCCAGCGACAGCTTGAAACGCCTTGCGGCGGCCTCGACGGCGCGCAGGCCCTCGGGCATGACTTCGCGGCCAATGCCGTCGCCGGGCAGGACTGCAATCTTGTAGGTGGTGTGCATGGGCGGCCCTTGCAGTCGATCAGCCCGCCAGCGCGGCCTTGACGGCGGCGGACACCTGGCCCATCTCGGCCTTGCCGGCCAGACGGGTCTTGACCACGCCCATGACCTTGCCCATGTCGCCGGGGCCCTTGGCGCCTACTTCGGCAACGATGGCCTTCACGGCGTCCAGCACCTCGGCCTCGGACATGCGCGCCGGCAGGTAGGCCTGCAGCACCGCCATTTCGGCCTTTTCCTTGTCGGCCAGATCCTGGCGGCCGGCGCCCTCGAACGCCGTGATGCTGTCCTTGCGCTGCTTGATGAGCTTGTCCACGATGGCGACGACGGCGGCGTCGTCCAGCGCGATGCGCTCGTCCACTTCCTTTTGCTTCATGGCCGCCAGCAGCAGGCGGATGGTGCCCAGGCGCTCGCTGTCCTTGGCGCGCATGGCGGTTTTCATGTCTTCGGTGATCTGATCCTTGAGGCTCATGACGGCTTCCTTTGGGTGGTCATTCCGTTTCTAAATCACCCGTGTCGTTGTTGCTTCGCCTTGTCGTGCTGCAGCACTGTCTACGG
>JAFEES010000011.1 GCA_018240995.1 Pseudomonadota bacterium
TCTCCCCCGGCCCCTCTCCCGCGAGGGGAGAGGGGAGGAGGGCACAGCGCAGGGATTTGTGTAGATACCCATGCCCAGAGGGGGAGGGAGCAAGCGGTGCCGGCCTGCGCAGCAACCACCATCACTGCACCTTCACCGCCGCCAGCCGGCGCAGCAGCTGCTGCACCAGGTCGGCGCGCATGTTGCGAAACAGCATGGCCTCTTCGCCTTCCTTGGACAGGGCCTGGGTTTCGTTGTAGCTGATGTCGCGCTGCTGCAGCAGCTCGGTGCTGGGTATCCATTCCTGGCCCTGCTGGCCGCGCAGGCGAAAGCGCACGCGCAGGCGCAGCTGCAGCTCGCGGATCTGGCCGGCGACGCTCATGCCCACGGCGACGCGCTCCTGCGTTTCGCCGGGCAGCTCCAGCACGGCCTCGGCCTGGGGCAGCTGGGCGGGGTCGGTCAGCACCGTGAGGTTGCCGGCCGAGCCCTGCAGGGTGCGCACCAGGTCGCGTGCCAGCGCCGAGCCGGCGGGCGCCTGCACGTACAGCGTGCGAAAGCTGAACTGCGGCGCGCCGCGCAGGTGAAAGCCGCAGGCGGTGAGCGGGGCCACGGCCAGGCAGGCGAGCAGGCTGCGCTTGCGCATCACACCACCACGTTGACCAGGCGACCGGGCACGACGATGACCTTCTTCGGCGCCTTGCCCTCGGCGTGCTTGTGAAAGTCGGGACTGGCCACGGCGGCGCGCTCGATGGCCGCCTTGTCGGCGCTGGCCGGCACGCGGATGGCGCCGCGCAGCTTGCCGTTGACCTGCAGCATCAGCTCCAGCTCGTCCTGCACCAGGGCGGCCGGGTCTACCTGAGGCCAGGCGGCGTCCAGCAGCTCGCCCAGGGCGCCGGCGTAGCCCAGTTCAGTCCACAGCGCGTGGCTGATGTGCGGCGTGGCCGGATACAGCACGCGCAGCAGGATGCCAAAGCCCTCGATCAGCGCCACGGCGGCGCCGGGCGTGTCCATGGCCTTGAAGTCCTCCAGCGCGTTGATCATCTTCATGGCGCCGGAGACCACGGTGTTGTATTGCATGCGCTGGTAGTCATAGTCCACCTGCTTGAGCACATGGTGGATCTCCAGGCGCAGGGCCTTGGCCTCCTTGCCAAACTCAACATCTTTCAGGCTTGCAGCGCCCTTGGTACTTGCGCTGGCAGCTTCTTTATCGATAGCAGACAGCTTGACGCCGAAGTTCCACACGCGGCGCAGGAAGCGGTAGCTGCCCTCCACCGCCGCGTCGTTCCACTCCAGGGTGAGCTCGGGCGGGGCGGTGAACATGGTGTACAGGCGCGCGGTGTCGGCGCCGTATTTCTCTATCAGGTGCTGCGGATCGACGCCGTTGTTCTTGGACTTGGACATGGTGCCCACGCCCTCGTAGGTGATCTCGGTGCCAATCGGCAGCAACCCATCGGTGCTCTCGGCCGGGTTCTTCAGGCGGGCGCCGATGATCTTGCCGGCCTCGTCATGCAGATGCTCGACGTCATGCGGCCAGAAATAATCCTTCGCGCCCTTGGCGCTCTTGCGGCTATAGATGTGGTTAAGCACCATGCCCTGGGTCAGCAGGCGGGTGAAGGGCTCGTCGACCTTGACCAGCCCCAGGTCGCGCATCACCTTGGTCCAGAAGCGCGCGTACAGCAGGTGCAGGATGGCGTGCTCGATGCCGCCGATGTACTGATCCATGGGCATCCAGTAGTCCGAGCCCTCGGCCACCATCTTCTGGTCATTCTTCGCGTCGCAATAGCGCATGAAGTACCAGGACGAATCCACGAAGGTGTCCATGGTGTCGGTCTCGCGCCGCGCGGCCTTGCCGCAGCAGGGGCAGGTCACGCCGGCGTGAAACTGCTCGCTTTTCACCAGCGGGTTGCCCGAGCCGTCGGGCACCAGGTCTTGCGGCAGCACCACGGGCAAGTCCTTCTCGGGCACGGGCTGGGCGCCACAGTCGGGGCAGTGGATGATGGGAATCGGCGTGCCCCAGTAGCGCTGGCGGCTCACGCCCCAGTCGCGCAGGCGCCAGGTGGTCTTGAGCTCGCCCAGGCCCTTGTGCCCCAGCGCCTCGGCCACGGCGGCCACGGCATCCTGGTGGTTCAGGCCGCTGTAGTTGTCGGAGTTGATGGTCACGCCGCGCTCCTTGTCGGCGTACCAGTCCTGCCAGCGCTCATGGTCGAAATGCTGGCCATCGACCAGGATCACCTGCTCGATCTCCAGGTCGTATTTCAGCGCGAAGGCAAAGTCGCGCTCGTCGTGCGCGGGCACGCCCATCACGGCGCCGTCGCCATAGCTCATGAGCACGTAGTTGCCGACCCAGACGGCGATCTGCTCGCCGCTCAAGGGGTGGGTGACGAACAGGCCGGTGGCCATGCCCTCTTTTTCCTTCAGCGCCAGCTCGGCCTCGGTGGTGCCGCCCTTTTTGCATTCCTCTATGAAGGCCGCCAGCCTGGGGTTGGTGGCCGCGGCATGCGTGGCCAGCGGGTGCTCGGGCGCCACGGCGCAAAAAGTCACGCCCATGATGGTGTCGGCGCGGGTGGTGAAGACGTACATCTTCCCGTCCTGGATCAAGTGGCCATCGGCGCCCTTGATGTCGTGCGTGAACGCAAAGCGCACGCCGGCGCTCTTGCCTATCCAGTTCTCCTGCATCAGGCGCACCTTGTCGGGCCAGCCCGACAGCGTGGCCTTGGCGCCGCCGACCTGCACATGATCCAGCAGCTCTTGTGCGTAATCGGTGATCTTCAGGTAGTAGCCGGGGATCTCGCGCTTTTCCACCGGCGCGCCGGTGCGCCAGCCCTTGCCGTCAATCACCTGCTCGTTGGCCAGCACGGTCTGGTCTACCGGGTCCCAGTTGACGACCTGGGTCTTGCGGTAGGCGATGCCCTTTTCCAGCATCTTCAAAAACAGCCACTGGTTCCACTTGTAGTACTCCGGGTCGCAGGTGGCGACCTCGCGGCTCCAGTCGATGGCCAGGCCCATGGCCTGCATCTGCTGCTTCATGTAGGCGATGTTCTCGTAGGTCCACTTGGCGGGCGGCACCTTGTTTTTGAGCGCGGCATTCTCGGCCGGCAGGCCGAAGGCGTCCCAGCCCATGGGCATGAGCACGTTGTAGCCCTTCATGCGCAGCTGGCGCGTGAGCATGTCGTTGATGGTGTAGTTGCGCACATGGCCCATGTGCAGCTTGCCGCTGGGGTAGGGCAGCATGGAGCAGGCGTAGTACTTGGGCTTGGCCTGGTCCTCGGTGACGCGGTAGGCGTCCTCGGCCGTCCAGTGGGCGTGCGCGGCGCGCTCCACCTCGATGTGGTTGTATTTGTCTTGCATGGGAGCTGGAAAGTGAATGCTGCGGGGCTGCGCCGGGGCGCAGTGGCCACCACGGGCCGGCTTGCGCCCGATTTTAGGCCTTCAACGCGCGCCGGCCTGCGGCTGGGCCACGAAGGCGATGCGCGTCAGGCCCGCGGCCTGGGCCGCGTCCATGACCTCGACCACGCGCCCATAGGGCAAGGCGGCGTCGGCACGCAGCTGCACCTCGGCGTCGGGGTGCTGGCCGGCGATGCGTCGCAGGCGCTGGGCCAGGCCGGTGGCGTCCACCGGCGCGTCGTCCACATAGGCCTGGCCGGCGGCGTCCACCACCAGTGACACGGCATGCGCCGGCGTGCCGGCCTGGGCGGCCTCGGCGCGCGGCAGCTGCAGGCGGATGCTGCTGGCCAGCAGCGGCGCGGTGAGTATGAAGATCACCACCAGCACCAGCATCACGTCCACCAGCGGGGTGACGTTGATGTCGCTCATGGGCTCGGAGCCCTTGCTGCGTTCCAGGCGGCCGAATGCCATTGGCGTGGTCTTCAGGTGGCGGCGTCGGTGTCCACGAGCAGCTCGCGCAGGTCGCGCGCGAAGCCCTCCAGGTCGGCCTCGATGCGGCCTATGAGGCGGCCGAACCAGTTGTAGGCCAGCACCGCGGGTATGGCCACCGTCAGGCCCGCGGCGGTCATGATCAGTGCCTCGCCCACGGGGCCGGCCAGGCGCTCGATGCTGATTTGCTCGGCCCCGGTGAGGGCCGTGAGCGCATGGTAGATGCCCCACACCGTGCCCAACAGCCCCACGAAGGGCGCCGTGGAACCCACGGTGGCCAGCAGCACCTGGCCGAACTGCAGCCGGCCCAGCACGCCATGCAGGGCGCCCCGCAGCACACGCGTGAGGCGCTGCGACAGGCTGCCGCGCCCGGCCAGCGCGCCATCGGCGTGCGCCTCCTGGATCTGCTGCGCGGCGCACACCAGGGGCAGCACCAGCGCCTCGCGGTCGAAGGCCGGCAGGCGCTCGGCCGCCACGGCCAGCGTGGGCGCCTGCCAGAAGGCGGCCGTGCTGCGCGGCACGTCCACATGGGCGCGGCGCATCAGGCGCAGCTTCCACAGAATGACGACCCAGCTGGCCACCGACATGGCCAGCAGCAGCGCCGCCGTGGCCTGCGTGACCGCATCGCCCTGGCGCAACCAGTGCAGGCCGTCCATGTCAGCTGCCCATGGCGCCGCGCGCCGCCCGCAGCCCATGCAAGCCGGGCGCCGCGGTCGCGCCACCACCGTCATTCCCGCGCAGGCGGGAATCCAGGAACGTCGCCGGGGGGCACTGGATCCCCGCCTGCGCGGGGATGACGATGGCAAAGGCAGGTGCGAGGTAAAACCGGGTCATTTCAGGTTCAGCACGTCGAACATGTCGAACATGCCGGCGCGCTGCGTGGCCAGGTAGCGCACGGCGCGCAGGCTGCCCTGGGCGTAGCCGGCGCGGCTGCTGGACTTGTGCGTGATCTCCACGCGCTCGCCGGTGCCGGCGAAGAGCACCGTGTGGTCGCCCACGATGTCGCCGCCGCGCACGGTGGCAAAGCCTATGCTGCCCTCCTTGCGCTCGCCGGTGTGGCCGTAGCGCTCGTACACGGCGCGCTCGGCCAGGCGCGTGCCCTGGGCCTCGGCGATGACCTCGCCCATCTTCAGCGCCGTGCCCGAGGGCGCGTCCACCTTGTGCCTGTGGTGGGCCTCGATGATCTCGATGTCATAGCCGGTGGTGAGGGCCTGTGCCGCCATCTGCAGCAGCTTGAGGGTGACGTTCACGCCCACGCTCATGTTGGGCGCCAGCACCATCGCCACCTGGCGCGCGGCGGCCTCCAGCTCGGCCTTTTGCGCTTCGCTGAAGCCGGTCGTGCCTATGACCAGCTGCACGCCCAGCTCGGCGCACACGGCGGCATGGGCCAGCGTGCCCTCGGGGCGGGTGAAGTCGATGAGCACGTCGGCGTTCTTCAAGCCCGCGCGCAGGTCGGCGGTGATGGCCACGCCGGTACTGCGGCCCAGGAAGGCGGCGGCGTCCTGGCCTATGGCCGGGCTGCCGGGCAGATCCAGGGCGCCGGCAAGCGCGCAGTCATCGCTGGCGCAAACGGCCTCGATGAGCATGCGGCCCATGCGGCCGGAGGCGCCGGCGACGGCCACGCGGCGGCGGGCGTTAGGGGAACTAGAGGTCATGTCGGTTCGCTATCAAGACAGGGGCAATCGGCGGGCCGCGCGCGCCGGGCGCGGGCCGGGGCGTCAGCGGCGCGATTCCAGCGGCGGGTAGCTGGTGGCGGGCACGGGCGTGGGCGTGGGCGTGGCGGCGGGGCTTGCGGCAGGCGCGGCCTTGGGGAAGCGCTCCAGCTCGGCCTCGGTGGCTTCGAGCTGCGGCACCTTGGCCGTGGCGCGCTTGGAGCTCAGCGAGGCCACGAACTCGGCCTCGGTGGGCATCTCATCGCCCTCGACGTGATCCATCACGTTGTCCTTGAAGAACACGGTGAGCTTGCGCGTTTGCGCCTCGACGCCGGGGCGCTTCAGGGTGAAGACATACTCCCAGCGGTCGCTGTGGAACAGGCTCACCATCAGCGGCGTGCCCAGGATCTCGCGCACCTGCTGGCGCCCCATGCCGGGCTGCAGCGCCTGCACCTGTTCGCGCGAGATGAAGTTGCCCTGCACCACGTCCACCTTGTAGGGCGTGACCATGCTGGCCACGCGCTCGCCGGTGCCGGCGCAGCCGGCCAGGCCCGCCCCCAGGCCAAGGGCCAGCAACACAATGGCGCCGCGGCGGGCGCCCCAACGGGCGGGAACAAGCATGGGTCTAGGCATAGGCGATATGATCCAACCCATTGTAGCGGCTGCATTTTGCGTGCCTTGCGCGCAGCCACGGGAGACATGAAAGACCTTGCCATGACGAATATCGACGAACTCAAGAGCACGGGTCTGAAAGCCACCCTGCCGCGCCTGAAGATCCTGGAGATCTTCCAAAAGGGCACGCAGCGCCACATGACGGCCGAGGATGTGTTCCGCGTGCTGCTCGACGAGCGCTCGGACATCGGCCTGGCCACGGTGTACCGCGTGCTCACCCAGTTCGAGCAGGCGGGCATACTGATCCGCAGCAACTTCGAGAGCGGCAAGGCCATCTACGAGCTCAACGAAGGCCAGCACCACGACCATTTCGTGTGCACCGTCTGCGGCAAGGTGGAGGAGTTCTACGACGCCGAGATAGAAAAGCGCCAGAACCTGATCGCCAAGGAAAAGGGCTGGGTGATACAGGATCACTCCATGGCGCTGTACGGCCAGTGCGCCAGCTGCGCGGCACGCGCGCACCGCTGAGCGGCGGTATGCAAGGCACGGCGGAGCGTTTCACGCTCCGCTTTTTTTTGCCTTTTGCTACCTGACTTTTGCATAAGTTTGCAAACTCTGCGCCGCTGGCGCCCTCCAATGAACAGGCGGCGCAATCCGGCGCCGCATCACCCCCACGAGCCACCGCCATGCGCCTCGCACCACTGCTCCAACGCTGCAGCGTCATTGCCGCCCTGGCCCTGGCCGCGGGCTGCGCGCCGCTGCCGAGCCGGCACGCCGTCATCGGCACGCCGGCCTATACACCGGCCTATACCCCGGCCCACATGCCAGGCTACACACCCAGTCCCGCGGCGCAGGCCGCCGTGCAGTCCCTGCCCGATGCCGCGCTGACGGCCCAGCAGCGCCAGCAATGGCTGGATCGCGTGAGCTGGGGCACCAACGATGTGGCGGACGCCGAGCTGCAGCGCCTGGGCCTGAAAACCTGGCTGGCGCAGCAGCTGCGGCCCAACCTGGCGCCGCTGCCCGGCGCGGCGCAGCAGCGCATCGATGCGCTGGAGATCAGCCAGCGCCCCATGAGCGCCATCGTGCAGGAGCTCACCGCGCAGCGCCAGTCCGTGCAGCAGGCGGCCTCGCCCGAGGACAAGGCGCAGCGCCAGCAGGACTATCAACGCCACCTGAACCAGCTGGCCGCGGACGCGCAGCGGCGCTTCGTGCTGCGCGCGCTGTATTCGCCGGCCCAGCTGCAGGAACAGCTGACCTGGTTCTGGCTGAACCACTTCAGCGTCAACCTGCGCAAGGCCGACATACGCGCCTGGGTGGGCGACTATGAGGAGCAGGCGATTCGCCCCCATGCGCTGGGCAGCTTCCGCCAGCTGCTCGCCGCCACGCTGCGCCACCCGGCCATGCTGCGCTACCTGGACAACGCCAGCAACGCCGCCGGCCACATCAACGAGAACTACGCGCGCGAGCTGCTGGAGCTGCACACCATGGGCGTGGGCAGTGGCTACACCCAGGCCGACGTGCAGGAGCTGGCGCGCATATTGACCGGCGTGGGCCTGGATCTGCGCCCGCCGGACGCGCCGCCGCCACGCGTGCGGCCCCAGCTGCGGGCCGACTACCGGCGCGCGGGCTTCTTCGAGTTCAACCCGAATCGCCACGACTACGGGCCCAAGGTCTTCCTGGGCCAGCCCATGCACGCGCGCGGCATGGGCGAGGTCGATGAGGCGCTGGATCGCATAGTCGCCGCGCCGGCCACGGCGCAGTTCATCGCGCACAAGCTGGCGGTGTTCTTCATCGCCGACGAGCCACCGCCGGCCCTGGTGCAGCGCACGGCCCAGGCCTTTGCGCGCAGCCATGGCGACATTGCCGCCACCGTGGCCACGCTGCTCACCGACCCCGAGGCGGCGCGCTTCGGCCAGAAGTTCCGCGACCCGCTGCACTATGTGCTGGCCGCCACGCGGCTGTCGTTGAACGACCAGGTCGCCGCCAACGTGACGCCAGTGCTGGGCTGGATCAACCGGCTGGGCGAGATGCAAT
Source organism: Pseudomonadota bacterium (assembly GCA_018240995.1). GTDB lineage: Bacteria > Pseudomonadota > Gammaproteobacteria > Burkholderiales > Burkholderiaceae_C > Alicycliphilus. The sequence continues at coordinate 8,151 of JAFEES010000011.1, forward strand.
ATGGCCACGAGACGCCCAACGGCTACCCGGCCACGCAGTCGGACTGGGACAGCTCGGGGCAGATGACGGCGCGCTTCGACGTGGCGCGCCAGATCGCCACGCGCAGTGCCGTGCTGCTGCGCGCCGACCCGCAAGAGCCGCTGGCGCAGCCGCCCTACACCGCCCTGTCGGCCCTGGCCTGCGTGCGCCAGCGCCTGCCCTATTGGAGCCAGGCCACCCAGGCCACGCTGGCCCAGACCAAGAACCCCGCGGACTGGAACACCTACTTCCTGTCCGCGCCCGAGATGATGTACCGCTGAAAGGCCCGATCATGCGCCGCCGCCAACTGCTTTCCGTCACCGCCATGCTGCCCTTCGCCGCCCACCTGGGGCGGCTGCAGGCGGCCTCGTCGGACATGTTGCAGGCCGCCACGCCGCGGCTGCTTATGGTGTTCCTGCGTGGCGCGTATGACTGCAGCAGCCTGCTGGTGCCCACGGCCAGCGACTTCTACTACGCCGCGCGCCCGACCATCGCCATCGGCCGCCCCGGCGAGGCGGGTGGTGCCCTGCCCCTGGACACCCGCTGGGGCCTGCACCCGGTGCTGGCGGGCAGCATAGCGCCGCTGTTCCAGGCCGGCCAGGCCAGCTTCTTGCCATTTGCCGGCATCAACGACCTGTCGCGCAGCCATTTCGAGACCCAGGACGCCATCGAACTGGGCCAGTCCCAGAACGGGCGCCGCGACTACGGTTCCGGCTTTCTGAACCGCCTGGCCCAGGTGCTGGCCGGCGACCGGCGCCAGGTCAACCCCATGGCCTTCACCAACCAGCTGCCCCTGGCGCTGCGCGGCCCGCAGCAGGCGGCCAACATGGCGCTGGGCACGGTGGGCCGGCCGGTGGTGGACGAGGCGCGCAGCAGCGTCATCGCCGCCATGTACCAGGGAACGCGCCTGGCCGACGCAGTGCACGAGGGCTTTGCCGTGCGCGATGCGGTGCAGCGCAGCGTGCAGGACGAGATGGATCGGGCCGGGCGCGATGCCATCAGCAGCAAGGGCTTTGCCCTGGTCGCCCAGCGCATGGCGGGCCTGATGCGCGAGCGCTTCGACTTAGGGTTCGTCGATGTCGGCGGCTGGGACACGCACATCAACCAGGGCGGCGCGACGGGCCAGCTGGCGGGCCGGCTGGACGAGCTGGGCCGTGGCCTGGCCAGCTTTGCCCGGGAGATCGGCGCCGAGCCCTGGCGCCACACGGTGGTGGTGGTAGTCAGCGAGTTCGGCCGCACCTTCCGCGAAAACGGCAATCGCGGCACCGATCATGGCCATGGCACGGTCTACTGGCTGCTGGGCGGCGGGCTGTCGGCGCGCGCCGGCGGGCACATCGTGGGCGAGCAGCTCGAGGTCGGCGAGAACACGCTGTTCCAGAACCGCGACTATCCCGTGCTCAACGAATACCGCGCCGTGCTCGGCGGCCTGTTTGCGCGCATGTATGGGCTGAATGCGGCGCAGCTGCAGCGCGTGTTTGCCGGGGTGGCGCCCAAGGATCTGCAGCTGGTGTGATTACGTGGCGCGGCCGTTTTCCATGGCCCGGCGGTGGCGCTCCAGGAATTCCTGGTAGGTGTCTATGCCGCGCAGTTGCAAGATGGTGTTGCGCACCGCGGCCTCGACCAGCACGGCGATGTTGCGCCCCGCCACCACCTCGATCACCACCTTGAGCACGGGCACGCCCAGCACATCCTGCGTCAGCGGCTCGTAGGGCAGGCGCTCGTATTCGCGCTCCATGGTCTCCTTGCGCACCAGGTGCACGATGAGCTTCAGCCGCAGGCGCCGGCGCACCGCCGATTCGCCAAAGATGGCGCGGATGTCCAGCAGGCCTATGCCGCGCACCTCCAGCAGGTTCTGCAGCAGCTCGGGGCATTTGCCCTCGATGGTGGTCTGGTTGATGCGGTACAAGTCCACCGCATCGTCGGCCACCAGGCCGTTGCCGCGCGAGATCAGCTCCAGCCCCAGCTCGCTCTTGCCCAGGCCGGATTCACCCGTGATCAACACGCCCAGCCCCAGGATGTCCATGAACACGCCGTGCATGGTGGTGCGGTCGGCGAAATGCTTGGACAGGTAGGTGCGCAGCACGTCGATGATGAAGGCCGCGGACTCGGGCGTGGCAAACAGCGGGATCTGCGCCTGCTCGCACATGGACACCAGCTCATCGGGGGCCTGTTGCCCGTCGGCCAGCACCAGCACCGGGGGTTCCAGGGCCACGATGCGGGCAATGCGGCGCTCGCAATCCTCGGGCGTGGCGTTGGTCAGGTAGGCGATCTCGCGCTCGCCCAACACCTGCGCGCGGTAGGGGTGGATGTAGTTCAGGTAGCCCACCAGGTCGGCGCTGGAGCGCGCGGCGCGCACGGCGACCTCGGTGAAGCGCCGCTCCGACGCCCCCAGGCCCGCAATCCACTGCCATTTCAGCAGGGTGCGGAACTCCTCGAAAAGCGCATCGGCACTGACGACGTTGGGCTTCACGGCGGCGGCGGGCGGTGGGGGATCAGCCGCCCTGTGCGGACTGCCAGCCGGCGATCATGGCGTGCAGGCTGGCGGCGTCGGTGCAGGCCTTCATGCGCTCGCGCAGGCCGCTGTCGCTGAGCAGCTCGGCGATCTCGGAGAGGATTTCCAGGTGCTTTTGCGTCGCCGCCTCGGGCACCAGCAGGAAGATCAGCAGCGCCACGGGCTGTTCGTCGGGCGCGTCGAAGCCTATCGGCTGCGCCAGCTGGAACACCGCCGCCATGGGCGACTTGAGCCCCTTGATGCGGCCGTGCGGGATGGCCACGCCATGCCCCAGGCCGGTGGAGCCCAGGCGCTCGCGGGCAAACAGGCTGTCGGTGATCAGGGCCCGGGACAGGCCGTGCTGGCTTTCAAACAGCAGCCCGGCCTCCTCGAACGCACGCTTCTTGCTGGTGGCATCGACGCTCACGAGCACTTGTGCGGCAGGCAATATGGAAGCTAGTCGATTCATGGTCAGTAGGGAACGATTATGCACGCCTAGCGGAAACCCTGAAAGTGTATCCGGTCGCAACAAAAAACCGCCACTGTGGGCGGTTGTTGCGCCAGCCTCCGCGGGGGCGATGGCGCTCTCCAGCATGACACGCTGTCAGGAAGACGCCGCTGCAGCCTGGGCCGTGGCGCGGCGCAGGCCGGCCTGGTGATCCTGCTGGCGATCCTTGTGGCGCACGACCATGCGGTCGAGCTTGTCCATCAACTCATCGATGGCCGCGTACAAGTCGAAATGGGCACTTTCCACGAACAGGTCATTGCCTTTCACATGCAGCGTGCATTCCGCGCGCTGGCGTTTTTCCTTCTCCTTTTGCTTCTCTACGGTCAATAGCACCTTGACATCCACCACCTGATCGAAGTGTCGAATGATGCGATCCAACTTCGTCGTCACGTAGCTGCGCAAGGCCGGGGTCACTTCGAGATGATGACCGCTGATCGTCAAATTCATAGACAAGCCTCCTTCGATTGAACAACGCCGCCCTGTGGTTGCTGGCGGGCGACCGGGGATGCCGCATGCATGCGCCCCTGAATTCACTATGCGCGCGAGTGCGGCGGAACGCAACGCCTTTCCTGCCCGCGGCAAGTGGGATATGAAGAACAAATGTCAAAGTGCCGCAAAAGCTTCACAATGGGCCGGATTGCGCCGTGCGCCCCCGGCCGGCCCGCGGCCCTGCGCGCCGCTAGAATGAGCCGTTTTCGCCTCCCGGTTGGCGCAACCGTTTCATTGCGCGCGCCCTGCCTGCTTCGACATGACCCAGCCCAGCACCCCTGCCCTGCACACCTCCGCCCTGACCTCGCTGCCGCTGCTGGCGCGCGGCAAGGTGCGCGACAACTACGCCGTGGGGGACGACCGCATCCTGATGGTGGCCAGCGACCGGCTCTCGGCCTTCGACGTGATCATGGGCGAACCGATTCCCGGCAAGGGCGAGCTGCTCACGCAAATGGCGTTGTTCTGGTTCGACCGTTTGAGCCATATCGTGCCCAACCACCTGACCGGCGCGGCGCCCGAGAGCGTGGTCACGCCGGCCGAAGCGCCCCAGGTGCGCGGCCGCTCCATGCTGGTGCAGCGCCTCAAGCCCATTCCCATCGAGGCCGTGGTGCGCGGCTACCTGGCCGGCAGTGGCTGGAAGGAATACCAGGACTCGCGCTCGGTCTGCGGCGTGCCGCTGCCAGACGGCCTGACGAATGCCGCCAAGCTGCCGCACAGCATCTACACGCCCGCCGCCAAGGCCGCCGTGGGCGAGCATGACGAGAACATCAGCTTCGAGCGCACGGTCGAGATGGTGGGCCTGGAGCTGGCCACGCAGATCCGCGACATCAGCATCCGCCTGTACGAGGCCGCTGCCGCCATCGCCCTGGAAAAGGGCATGATCATTGCCGACACCAAGTTCGAGTTCGGCCTGGACGGCAACGGCCGGCTGGTGCTGATGGACGAGGTGCTGACCCCCGACAGCTCGCGCTACTGGCCCGTGGAGGGCTATGCCGATGCCCTGGCCCGGGGCGAGAACCCGCCCAGCTACGACAAGCAGTTCGTGCGCGACTGGCTGGAGCAGGCCCAGGTGGGCGGCAAGCCCTGGGACAAGACCGCCCCCGCGCCGCGCCTGCCGCGCGAGGTGGTGGAAAAGACCGCCGCCAAGTACCGCGAGGCGCTGCAGCGGCTCACGGCCTGACCTGCCTGGCCTGCCTGAACCGCCGCGCCCATCACGAGGGCTGTAGCGGCGGCTCCTCGTCGTCGAGCGGCGGCGCGCCGCGCTCCTCGGCCACGAAGCGCAGCAGTGGCTTGCCGGCCCGGTCGCGCAGCTCCAGGCTGCGGCCCTGCTGCCAGTACGCGCGCACCGCGTCAAGCCGCTCCAGGTAGGCCAGCTCGCTGGTTCCGCCCTTCAGGCACAGGCGCAGGCCCGACAGCAGCGTGTCAAAGCGCAACTGCCCCCCGTCCAATGTGTAGCGCGCGGCAAAGCGGTTGCAGCCGCCCGAGCCCGCGGCCCGGTCGGAGTCACGCGCCAGCACCAGGTGCGCCGCATCGGCCCCCTCGGCCGGCGGCGGCAGGGCGGCGGTGCCGACCACCTCGGTCAGCCGCCAATAGGTCTGGCGCAGGGGCACGGCGGCGGCCAGCGTGGCCTCCAGCAATGGCACGCGCGCCACGATCAGATCCACATGGCGGAAGGCCGGGCTCAGCAGCACCGGGTGCACGCCCGGGGTATCCAACAGCAGCCGCCCCTGCTCCATGAGTGCGGCGCGCACCTCGTAGCGCCCGTGGGGCTGAATGCCTGCCTGCCGGTAGGGAATGCGCAGCTGGTAGGGCAGCGGCCCCGCCGGGGCGATGCGCTGGCGGCCCAGCACCAGGGGCGGCTCGCCCACCTGGGTGACATCCACCAGGGCGGCATCGAACACCGCATCGGGCGGGATGTAGAGCCGCTCGCGCGAAATCACGCTGCCGGTGATGAACGCGTCCGGCCCCGGCGCGCCGGCGCAGCCGGCCAGCGCCAGCAGCGCCAGCATGGCAGCGCCGTGCCAGGTCAACTCAGCACGACGCTGGACAGGCGCCGGCGGTAGCTGGCCAGCACCGGGTCTTCGGGCGGGATCTGCCCCTCGGCCACCTTGACCTTGGGTGGCTCGATGATCTCCAGGATGGACACATAGGTCTTGCGCGCCGCCTCCTCGTTCCAGCCCTTGTCGCGCATCAGGATCTCCAGCAGCTCGTCCATGGCGTCCGTCCAGCGCTGCTGGGCCATGAGCCAGCGGGCGCGGCCAAAGCGCGCCTCGAAGTCGCGCTTATTGGCCGCTATTTTTGCGTCAAATTCGGCTCCAGCGCCCGTGCCATGAGCGCCTACAGTTACAAAATCAAGAGCATCCATCCAATCCTTCAGGGCCGTGAAGCGGCGCGAGGCCGCGGCCTTGGCGATGACCGGCGCGAAGGCCACCTTGGCGTCGTCCTCGCGGCCCTGCTGCAGCAGCAGCTTGACGTAGTCGAAGCGCGCATCGTCGTTGGCCGGGTCGGTCAGCACGGCCTGCTGCAGCGCCTCCAGCGCGCCCGCGGTGTCGCCGCTGGCCAGGGCCTCCTGGGCCTGGTCTTCCTGCTCCTCGGCCTGCACCTCCTCGGCGCTGGGCAGGTGCTTGTCCAGGAAGGCGCGCAGCTGGCCCTCGGACTGGGCGCCCATGAAGCCGTCCACCGGCTGGCCGTTCATCATCAGCACGCAGGTGGGAATGCTGCGTATGCCGAACATGGCGGCCAGCTGCTGCTCCTGGTCGGAGTCGATCTTGGCCAGCTTGAAGCGCCCGGCGTATGCGACCTCCAGCTTTTCCAGCACCGGGCCCAGCGTCTTGCACGGGCCGCACCAGGGCGCCCAGAAGTCCACCAGCACGGGCGTGGTCATGGAGGCGGCAACCACCTCGGCTTCAAAGTTTTCTACGGTGACGTCGATCATGTGTTGGCAATCCCGGTAATGCGGCGCGGCGCGCGCCACGACTGAAAGGTTCAGCGCGGATTCTCGGACATATTCACGCGCCACCGGCGCGCGGTGCTGTAGTAGCCGGTTAATACCCGTGCGGCAGAAGCGCCCACCACAATCGCCGGCACCCCAACCCACAGGAGACAGGCATGGCCGGCAAGAAGATTTTGATGATCTGCGGTGACTATTGCGAGGACTACGAGACCATGGTTCCGTTCCAGACGCTGCAGGCCGTGGGCCATACGGTGCATGCCGTATGCCCGGGCAAGCAGGCGGGCGAGCAGATCAAGACGGCGATCCACGACTTCGAGGGCGCCCAGACCTATAGCGAGAAGCCGGGCCACAACTTCACGCTCAACGCCAGCTTTGCCGAGATCCAGGTGCAGGGCTACGACGCCCTGGTGATCCCTGGCGGCCGCGGCCCGGAGTACCTGCGCAACGACGCCGCCGTGTGCGCCGCCGTGCGCCACTTTTTCGACACCAACAAGCCCGTGGCCGCCGTGTGCCATGGCGCCCAGCTGCTGGCCGGCGCCGGCGTGCTCAAGGGCCGCAGCTGTTCGGCCTACCCCGCCTGCCGCGCCGAGGTGGAGCTGGCCGGCGGCAGCTATGCCGACATTGCCGTGGATCAGGCGCACACCCAGGGCAACCTGGTCAGCGCACCCGCCTGGCCGGCGCACCCGGCCTGGCTGGCGCAATTCCTGGCGCTGCTGGGCACGCGCATCACGCTGTAGGCCGGCTGCCGGCGCCGGCGCTTCACGCCAGGCCGGCGGCCTGCATGGCGCTGCCGGCCTCGGGGTTGCCCATGAACAGGTTCCAGACGAAGCCGCTCAGCGCGTTCTCCGCCATCAGCAGGGTGATGCCCATGTCTATGCTCAGGTACTGGGACGAGTACCACTGCGGGCGCGCCGCCGGGTTGAAGGCATCCACGAAGCCATAGCTCTGCCCCTGGTACGGCCCGCTTTGGAACTGGGGCCAGGACAGCGGGTATTGCGCCCGCATGTTCTGCAGCGCCTGCACGCAGGCCTGCGGCATGAAGGGCAGCGAGCCGCCCGCGGCGCAGGGCACCAGGGTGCCGTCCCAGGGGTCGGAATTGGCCGGCCAGGACGCCGGCGGGCCGCCCCAGACCTCGTAGGTGGGCACGCCGCCGACGTTGGAGCTCGACGCCGTCAGGCCCCACAGCGTGCTGCTGACATAGGGCTGCCCGCTCTGCGAGTCCACGAAGCCCAGCTGGTTGGCGCTGGCCACGCACCAGGCCTGGCAGGCCTGCGTCGCCAGTGCGGAGTTCTGGAAGTAGTCGGCATACGCGTCGCGCCGGCCCTGCAGCCTGAAGAAGGCCTGCGGGTATTGGTGCGCAAACAGCGGCGCCGGGCAGCCGATGTAGGAAACCGCCGGGCAGCCAGCGAAGCTGTAATTGGCGTTGGCGTTGTGGGGATAGCTGCCGCAGGTGTAGACCGGCCGCAGGATGGCGTCCCAGGGGTAGCGCGCATCGGGCGCGGACGGCCTGGGGTTGGCGGCGATGCGGTGGCCCGCGTCGGGGCTGCCCAGCCCCAGCAGCAGCGGCAGTATGACGGCCGAGTAGGCACCCCACAGATGCCCGGAAAACCCGCCGCCCGCGCTCCAGCCGAGCTCATAGGCGCTGTTGCCGTTCATCATCCATGACCAGTTGGCGGCGCCCATGAGCCGCGATGCCAGCGCATGGATGGCGGGGTCGGACGCGTAGAACTGCCGCGCCACCATGATGCCTGCCTGCAGCAGCGCGTTGTCGCCCGTGGAGACGATGTCGCCACTGCCCGTGGCCTGGCCGCTGGCGCTGTCCACATAGTGGTAGTAGAGCCCGTTGCCGCTGGCGCCGGCGCACTGTGCGATGGCACTCAGCGTCGCGTACACGCGATCGCGCAAGTCGCCGGCCGACACCTGAGAGCCGTCGCCCCGTATCAGCCTGAGCTCCTGCGCCGTGCCAAGGCGGCTGGCCACTATGCACAGTGCCGCCAGCCCGAAGCCGGTGCCGACAATGCTGGCCGCGCCGCCGCCATGCGGCAGGCCCGTGCCGGCGTCGGCCTTGTCGGCGATGAGGCCGCTGGCACTGCCCCGCGCGGGCCCGGCGGCGCTGCCCGTCCAGGGCGTGGCGCCCATGTTCCAGAAAAACTGCGCGATGCCCTGCTCCAGCGACAGCAGGAACGCCACCTGCTCGGCACCGAAGACCGCGCCGGGCGGCGGCGTGGGGGGCTGGGGTGGCGGTGCCGGCACCGGCGGCATCGGCGCCGGCCCGCCGCCACCGCCGCCGCAACCGGCGACGAGCACGGCGGCTCCCGTCATCGACATGAAATCCCGGCGGTTCAAACTGTGCATACCGGCCTCGCTTTCCTCAACAGAGACCCAGGGCCTGGGATGAGGTATAGCGCCGGCGCATGTCCGCCATATGTCTGCCGTGTAATTCCATTTCTAAATCACCCGTGTCGTTGTTGCTTCGTCTTGTCGTGCTACAGCACTGCCTGCGGCTTCGCGCCTAGACACGAATGATTTGGAAACGGAATAGGAGTCTTGACGCCGGCGCCAGACCAACCCACCATGGCCGGTCTTCACATGTATCCAGGAGTGCCCGCCGTGTGCCAGGTCTTCATCAGCGCCGATCCACGGCTCTACGCCTACCGCTCGCGCTCCGTACGGCTGCACGGGGTGGCGACCAGCATCCGGCTGGAAAACATGTTCTGGCAGGTGCTTGAGGAGATCGCCGCGCGCGACGGCTATAGCGTCGCCCAGCTGTGCACGCGGCTGTACGACGAGCTCACGGCCGAGCATGGCGTGGTGGACAACTTCACCTCCTTCCTGCGCGTGTGCTGCACGCGCTACCTGGCGCTGCAGCTGTCGGGCGAGGTCTCGCGCGATGCGCGCATCCCCATACGCTCCATCACACTGACCGCGGGCGGGGTGGGGCAGCAGGCGGCGCTGGCGCACTGACGAACGTAAAATCGTGGGTTTCCCCCGGCCAGCGCCGTTGCGCGCCCCCCTTCACAGATGAACCCCATACAGATCGGCGTGGTCATGGGCTCCAGCAGCGACTGGGACACCATGCAACACGCAGTTGCCATCCTTGAGCAGTTCGGCATCGCACACGAGGCCCAGGTGGTCTCGGCCCACCGCATGCCCGACGACATGTTCCGCTACGCAGAAAGCGCCGCGGGCCGCGGCCTGCAGGCCATCATCGCCGGTGCCGGCGGCGCGGCCCACCTGCCGGGCATGATCGCCGCCAAGACCTGCGTGCCGGTGCTGGGCGTGCCCGTGGCCAGCCGCCACCTGCAGGGGGTGGATTCGCTGCACTCCATCGTGCAGATGCCCAAGGGCGTGCCCGTGGCCACCTTTGCCATAGGCGCGGCCGGCGCGGCCAACGCGGCGCTGTTTGCCGTGGCCCTGCTGGCCAATCATGACCCGCTGCTGCGCCAAAAGCTGGAGGCCTTTCGCGCCGAGCAGACCGCCGCCGCGCGCGCCATGACGCTCCCCCCGGTGGCCGCATGAGTACGGCGCAGGACGTGATCCTGCCCGGCGCCACGCTGGGCGTGCTCGGCGGCGGGCAGCTCGGGCGCATGTTCGTGCAGGAGGCCCAGGCCATGGGCTACTTCACCGCCGTGCTGGATGCCGATCCCACCAGCCCCGCCGGCCTGGTGAGCCACCACCACGTCCGCACCGGCTACGAGGACGCGCAGGGCCTGGCCGAGATGGCCCGGCTGTGCGCCGCCGTGACCACCGAGTTCGAGAATGTGCCGGCCGCGTCGCTCGATTGGCTGGCCCAGAGCCTGCGCGTATCGCCCGCAGGCAGCGCCGTGGCCATCGCCCAGGATCGTGCGGCCGAGAAGGCGCACTTTGTGCGCTGCGGCGTACCCGTGGCGCCGCATGCGCTGATAGACACTCCCGAGCAACTGGCGGCCGTTCCCCCAGACCTGCTGCCCGGCATCCTGAAGACCGCCCGCATGGGCTACGACGGCAAGGGCCAGGCGCGCGTGGCCACGCCGCAGGAACTGGCCACCGCCTGGCAGGACTTGGGGGGCGTGCCCTGCGTGCTGGAAAAAATGCTGCCGCTGGCGCATGAATGCTCGGTCATCGTGGCGCGCGGCCGCGACGGCGCCATGGTGCACCTGCCGGTGCAGCGCAACCTGCACCGCGGCGGCATCCTGGCGGTGACCGAGGTTTATGAAGGCAATGTGCCGCCAGCACTGGCACAACAAGCCCTTACAGCTGCGAAATCCGTAGCTGACGGCCTGCAGTACGTGGGCGTGCTGTGTGTGGAGTTCTTCGTGCTGCAGGACGGCTCGCTGGTGGTCAACGAGATCGCCCCGCGCCCGCACAACAGCGGCCACTACAGCCAGGACGCCTGCGACGTCTCGCAGTTCGAGCTGCAGCTGCGCTGCATGACCGGCCTGCCGCTCACGCAGCCGCGCCTGCATAGCCCCACCATCATGCTGAACCTGCTGGGCGAGCTGTGGTTTGCCCGGGGCGAGGAACCCGTCACCCCGGCCTGGGAGCGGGTGCTGGCCTTGCCCGGCTGCCACCTGCGCCTGTACGGCAAGCGCGACGCAAAGCGCGGACGCAAGATGGGCCACCTGAACGTGACCGGCGCCACGCCGGCCGCCGTGCGCGCCACGGCGCTGCAGGCGGCGGCGATTTTGGGCATAGCGCCGTTCTGAAGGGCCGCGCGTGATCCTGGATGGAACCCTGGCCGCCTCGGTGCAGGCGGCGGCGCAGGCGCTGGGGCGCGGCGAACTGCTGGGCCTGCCGACCGAGACCGTCTACGGCCTGGCGGCCGACGCCGACAACGACGCCGCCGTGGGCCAGATCTTTGCCGCCAAGGGCCGCCCCGCCAACCACCCGCTGATCGTGCATGTGGCCGATGCCGCGGCCATCACCCATTACGCCAAGGAGGTGCCGCTGTTCGCGCAGCAGCTCATCGACGCCTTCTGGCCCGGGCCGCTGACGTTGATCCTGCCGCGCTTGGCGACAGCGGCCAAGGCATCGACCGGTGGTCAGGACAGCGTGGGCCTGCGCTGCCCGGCGCATCCCGTGGCGCACGCGGTGCTGGCCGCTTGCCAGCGCCTGGACCCACCCGTGTGGGGCGTGGCCGCGCCCAGCGCGAATCTGTTCGGCAGGGTCAGCCCGACCCTGGCGCAGCATGTGGCCGAGGCCTTTGGCGACGATCTGCTGGTGCTGGACGGCGGCGCCTGCGCCGTGGGCATAGAGTCCACCATCATCGACTGCACGCGTGGCCTGCCGGTGCTGCTGCGCCCGGGCGCCATCTCGCGCGCGGACGTGCAGCGCGTCTGCGGCCTGGCACCGCTATCCAAAGATGAGCTACCAGCACATACCCCTCGCGCCTCAGGAACGCTTTTGGCTCATTACGCCCCGACGGCACGCGTGCGCCTGATGGACGCCAAGCAGCTGCAGGCCGGCCTGGACGTGCTGGGCGCCGACGCCGCCCACCTGGCCGTCTATGCACGCGCGCCGCTGCGCTCGGCCTCGTCCAGGATCATCCTGCGGCGCATGCCCGACGACGCCGCCGCCGCGGCGCAGCAGCTGTTCGCCGCGCTGCGCGGCTTCGACGATGCCGGCGCCAAACTGATCTGGGTGGAAACCCCGCCCGGCACGCCCGACTGGGAGGGCGTGCGCGACCGCCTGCAACGCGCCGCGGCCGCCGGCTGACGGCACCCAAGGCTTAAACTCTCGCACTCTTGAATCCGGAGAAATACATGGCAGCAAATTGGATGCGCCGCAGCTTCGTGGCCGCCACCTGTGCATCGGCCGCCCTGCTGGCGGCCTGTGGTTCCAGCACCATCGACTCGGCCATCAGGCCCACGCGCTTCATCGCCTTTGGCGACGCCATGGCCGACGTGGGGCAAAAGGGCAGCAGCTATACCGTGAACGACGGCAGCCTGACCAACTGGACGCAGCAGCTGGCCTCGCATTACGGCCTCACGCTCAAGCCGGTGTCCGGCGGCGGCCTGAGCTACGCCCAGGGCAATGCGCGCATCAACGCCACGCCCGACGCCGCCGGCAACGCCAGCACCCCCACCGTGAAGCAGCAGATAGACCAATTTCTGGCGAATCCGCAGTTCAACTCGAACGACGTGATCCTGATCAGCGCCGGCGCCAGCGACATCATCGCCGGCATGGCCGCCGTGCAGGCCGGGACGCAGACCCAGGCCCAGTACCTCGCCGCCGCAGTCCAGGCCGGCAGCGACCTGGCGGCCCAGGTCGGCCGCCTGTCGGCCGCCGGCGCCAAGCACATCGTGATCAGCGGCAGCTACGACCTGTCGCGCAGCCCCTGGGCCACGGCCCTGGGCCAGCAGGATCTGATCCACCAGGCCAGCCAGGCCTTCAACGACGAGCTGAAGATTGGCATGAAGGACATGGGCAACACGGTGCTGTATGTCGATCTGGCCTATTACGTCAACATCTTCCAGGCCAACCCCGGCGGCAACGGCTTCACCAACGGCACGGATCCCGTCTGCACCTCGGTGGATCCGGGGCCCGGCATAGGCATTGGCGCGGGGCAGGTGAACTCGGCCCTGTGCACGCCCTCCACAATCGTCGCCGGCGCCGACTACAACCGCTATGTGTTTGCCGACAAAGTCTACCTGGCGCCCTACGCGCAGCGCCTGTTCGGCGACTACGCCTACCAGTCGCTGAGCCGGCGCTGGTAATCAGCGCCAGCCCGCCGTATGGGGCACAAAAAAGCCGGCCCGGGGCCGGCTTTTTTGCGACTGCGTGGCTTACTTAGAACGTATAGCCCACGTTCACCGTGAACACCACCGGGTGGAAGCGAATGTCGATATTGCGCTGCACCCCGCCCGTGGTCGTGGTCAGCTTGCTCTTCACGCGTGCCGTGGCCACGGCGCCGGTGATGGACCAACGCTCGTCGATGCGGTAGCTCAGGCCCAGCTGGCCGGCCAGGCCCCAGGAGTCGGACAGGCGGATGTCGGTGGGGCCGCCGTTGAGGTCATTGTTGGCCTGGGTGGACTTGCGCTTGTCGAAGTTGGTGTAGTTCACGCCCACGCCGACAAACGGGCGCCATTGGCTGCTGGCCTCGCCAAACTTGTAGTTGAAGAACAGCGTGGGGGCGATCTGGCGCACCTCGGCCACCTTCTGGCCGTTGAAGGCCACGATGTGCGGCGGCAGGTTCGAGGCAATGCGCGCCGTCACGTCATGCGTGGGCGGGTAGCCCAGGGCCAGCTCCAACTCCATGTTGGGGTTCAGGCCGTAGGCCAGCGACAGAAAGGCCGTGGACTGGTTCTTCACATCGATGCTGATGCCCGACGGCGGGCCGGGCAGCATCGGGCCCACGGCGTCGGTGGCCGTGGAGTGCGGTGCGATATGCGTCAGGCCACCGCGCACGGTGAACTGGGCCGCGGCCGTGCCGCACAGCGCCAGCAGCGCCGCGCCGGCCAGGGCATGGGAAAGCTTTAGACCCGGCAATTAAGTATTGAAATTTCTGAATTGTCCCCCATGTGCGTTGCAT
>JAFEES010000120.1 GCA_018240995.1 Pseudomonadota bacterium
GGCGGTCGAAGTGCTCATACGGCACCGGCTGTGCGGCAGGCATCAAGGACATATTCAGGGGCGCGATGTCCCCTTGCTGTATCAGGCGGAATATCTCCAGAACAGCGTTTTGGCGGGACACAATCCGAATGTTTTCGCTGGCGTCCATGGTGCCTATCTCCCCGTCGCTGGCTTGAAAGGTCAACACCTCGCCAGGCGGTCGCGCGTACTTCGCTACCACGGCAGCGGCCATGCTGTCCGCAAGCCGTCAGGCGTGGGTGCTGTCTTGCCGGGTAACGGCCAGATGCAGGCCAGCAGCCCCCAGCACGGCCAGCAGTGTCTTGATGGTCGGATTGCCCTTGGGCCCCAGTGCGCGGTAAAGGCTTTCGCGCGGCATGCCAGCACGCGCGGCAACGGCGGCCATGCCCTGAGCCTCGGCTACATGGCGCAGGGCGGCCAGTAGCGCAACTTGCCCACCGGGTTCGTCGGCTTCGTCCAAGGCGGCGGCCAGGTATTCGTTTGCAAAGTCCGGTTCCGCGCGCAGCAGCTCAATCACGGCTTCATCGTGCGTGCGGCTTGCGGGTTGCTTGTTTGCGGTCATGTTGGTTTCCTTCGCTGTTGCCAGTCGCGCCAGTTCGCCAGGGCGGCGGAAATATCGGTTTGCTGTGTGCGCTTGTCACCACCGGCCAGCAGCAACACCAGGCGCTTGCCGGCTTGGGCGTAATAGACGCGGTAGCCCGGCCCCCAATCAATGCGCAGCTCCCAAACCCCTTCACCTACGGGCTTGCAGTCGCCAAAGTTGCCGGCGGCCATGCGGCCTACCCGCACCAGCACGCGCGCCCTTGCTTGCCTGTCTACCAGCTCGGCCAGCCATTGCGCATACACGTCACGCCCATCCGGGCCCAGGTAGGTTTGAACTTCAAACATGGGGTTTGTGAATTTTACGTTACTTGATGGCGCGCAGCTTGCCGGGTTCCTGGGCAGCATCAAACTGCACCCCGGCCATCGCCAGGATATGGGCCTCAATCTGCCCGCTGTACGGGCGCAGGGCGTCAACGCTGCGCGGCCTGTAGCCCTCGGCTACGGCGCTCGGGCGGTGCCCCATGATTTGCGCAATGGCCCCGGCAGGTGCCCCGGCAGCCTCGCCCAGCAACGAGAACGAACGGCGCAGGCCATGGAACGTCAGGTGAATTTTCATTTTTCGCGGGCGTGAAAATTTGAGGAACCGGCCCGTTACGTCCATCGCCCCTGCCCACGTTTGGACTCCCCCCTCCCGCCCATGGGGTTGTCCCAGCTCAGAAATCCAGCGGCTCAGGCGGGAAGGGCTGGCCATGCGGTGCGGGCTTGGCTGCTTCGATTGCGCGGCGCTTGCGTTGGACGTGATACGCGGTCAGCACCTGGGCGGCCACCATGTCTAGGCTGGGGCGGCTGTTGCCCTCCTTGTCCGTCCACACGCGCGGCGTGATGCTCCCGGCAAGGGCCACGCTGTCGCCATCGGCCAGCGCCAGCAGTGCAGCGCAGGGCCCGGCGTCAAAGGCGATGACGTTCACGAACAGGCTCTCGCCGTCTCCAGCAGTGGCGCGCACCTTTGCCACGGCGAACGGCTTGCCCGCCTTGCCCGTGCGCTCGACAGGTTGCCCGTACAGCTTGCCAGCAATCAATCCATCAATCATGGGTGCCCACCTTGTCGAACCCTGACCACTCGCGGCCCAGCTCGCGTAGCCAGTCTTCGCTGTCACAAAAAGCTGACCATTCCCGCATTACGGGCATTACATGCATGGGGCGGGCCTTGAATCGCTGCTGCGCCTGCCACACGTCATAGGCGCTTTGCTGTGCCAGCCAGGCGCGGGCATCGCCACCACGGGCGGCTCCAAGCCATGCCTCAAGGCGCAGGGCCATATCCGGCGAGACTGCGGCGCGGCCATTGAGCATTCGGGAAAAAACCACGCGGGAAACATCAAGCTGCTTGGCGGCCTCGGTTACGGTCAACCCCAGCGCGGGCAGCACGTCGTCGCGCAGCATCAGGCCGGGGTGCGGCGGGTTGAACATCGCATTCATGGCGGGGTTCTCTTTGGTGTCAGGCGTGCTCAAGGCGCACCACGGCACGACAGCCCACGGCCTGGGCATAGCGTTGCAGGCTGCGCAGCGATGGCACGGCCTTGCCACCCTCCAGGCGGGCAACGGTGCTTTGCGTGGTGCCCATGCGCTCGGCCACATCGGCTTGCGTCAATCCGGCCTGGGTGCGCGCTGCAATGAGTTCGCGGGCCACGGTGAATTCTCCGGCCTGGGCTTCGTAGGTGGCGCGGGTGTCGGTGTCTGCCAGCAATTGCGCCTTCAGGGTCTTGAGTGTTTTCATGCCTGGGCCTCCAGTCGTTTCAGTGCGGTTTCCATGGCCTTGCGGGGCGTGGTCTGGGTCTGCTTGACGAACACATGCAGCACCAGCAGGCGGCGGCCATGGATGGCGGCGTACACGGCCCAAACTCCTCCAGTAGCTCGGCAATGTGCAGAAACCAGGCCTGCATATTGGCGGGCAATGCCAGCAACTCAGACATCCGCAAGCGGATGTAGCGTCACAGTCCATGAGTCCGTATTATCGCTTTTTTGATATTAACCCGCAATCACCACGCGCAGCTTGCCGGGTTCCGCCTGGGCATCGAACTGCACCCCGGCAGTCGCCAGGATATGGGCCTCGATTTGCGCGCTGTACGGGCGCAGGGCGTCAACGCTGCGCGGCCTGTAGCTCTCGGCAACGGCGCTCGGGCGGTGCCCCATGATTTGCGCAAAGGCCCCGGCAGCCTCGCCCAGCAGCGAAAACGAACGGCTCAGGCCATGGAACGTCAGGTGTTCAATACCGGCGCTTTGCAGGGCCATGCCATGGCTGGCGCGGGCGTCAGTAATGCGCCCTGCCTTGCCCGTGCTGGCAAACACAAACGGGCCTTGCCGGGGCAGCATCGCCAGCAGTTGCGCCAGCTAGGGCGACGGAAGGATGGTTCTGGTGGCCAATTCGTCTTGTCTTGCGATGGTGGCGATCACCTCGGCCAGCGCCTGCCGGTGGCGCAGCCGAAAGATGTCTGGGGGTACCGGTTCCTGCTTCACGGCGACGTACTGCTGGCATGAGCGTTCGTATGCCCAGGCAGGGCCTTTTTGCATGGCATTTCGCATGCGCAGCCCGTGGGCACGCGGCTGGCTGGCGCCATCCGCGCGTCAACGCGTCAGCCTGCGCCCAGCCGATCCACCACCCGCACCAGCTCGGCCAGCGTGCGCACCTGCAGCTTGCGCATGGCCTGGGCGCGGCGCACCTTGACGGTGATCTCGCTCACGCCCAGCTCGGCCGCCACCTGCTTGTTCAGCCGGCCCGCGGCCACGCCGCGCACCACCTCCTGCTCGCCGCCGCTCAGGTTGTCCCACTGGGCCTGCAGCTGCCGCGCTGGGCTGGCCTGGTCAAGACGCTCGCGGTCGCGCCCTATGCCCTGCTGTATGGCGTCCAGCAGATCCTGGTCGCGAAAGGGCTTGGTCAGGAACTCGATCGCGCCGCCCTTCATGGCCTGCACGCTCATGGGAATGTCGCCATGCCCGGTGACGAAGATCACCGGCAGCGCCAGGCTCAGCTCCTGCATCTGGCGCTGGAACTCCAGGCCGCTCTGGCCCGGCATGCGGATGTCCAGCACCAGGCAGGCCGGCGCGTCCTGTGGCGCGGCGCGCCAATGCGCGACGAACTCGGCCGTGGAGCCGAAGCCGCGCGCCGCCAGGCCCACCGAAGCCAGCAGATCCTCGATGGCCGCGCGCACCGAGGCGTCGTCATCGACCACATAGACCATGGCGGGGGCGCTGTTCATGGCGCATTCTCCCGCAGCGCCGGCAGGCTGACATGGAAGCTGGTGCCGCGCCGCCCGTCGGCGCGCGGCTCGGCCCAGATGCGCCCGCCATGGGCCTCGACCATGCCGCGGCTGATGGTCAGGCCCAGGCCCATGCCGTGGCTCTTGGTGGTCCAGAAGGCATCGAACAAATGGGCGCTGGCGGCGGGCGTCACGCCAGTGCCGCTGTCGGTGACGCTGAACTGCAGCTGATCCGCGCCCAGGGCGTGCGCGCCGAGGATGATCTCGCGCGCGGCGGCGGACTTGCCGGCCGCCTCGGCCTGGGCCGCGTCTATGGCGTCCATGGCGTTGAGCAGCAGGTTGCCCAGCACCTGCTGCACCTGTACGCGGTCGGCCCAGGCGGGGCGCAGGTCGGGCGCGAACTCCCAGCGCAGGGTGATGCCGCGCGCATCGAGCGCGCCGCGCGACAGCTCGGCCATCTCGCGCATGGCGTCCTGCAGGTCGAAGCGCTCGCGGCGTGGCGCCTCGCCGCGCGCCATGCCGCGTATGCGGGTGATGACCGCACCGGCGCGCTCGGCATCGGCCAGCACGCGCTGCAGCGCCTGGTCGGCCTTGTCCAGCTGCGGCGGCTGCTGCGCCAGCCAGCGCCGGCAGGCCTGGCCGCTGGTGACTATGGCCGCCAGCGGCTGGTTGACCTCATGGGCGATGGAGGCCGTCAGCTCGCCCAGGCTGGTGGCGCGCGCGATTTGCAGCAGCCGCGCCTGGGCCGCCTGGGCCGCGGCCTGGGCCGCCACCATCTTCAGGCCCAGGTAGGCGGTGATGGCGATGGCCAGGATGCTGATGCCGGTGTTGACCAGGCCCACGCCGTACAGGCCGGCCGGTGTCAGCATGAAGCTGAGCACGGTCAGCCCAATGCAGGCCAGCGCCAGCGCCACCACGGAGCGCGGGCTGAACCAGCGCAGCGCCACCAGGATGACCGCGGTGTGGAACACCGCCACCGCCACGGCATATTCGGTCAGGGTATCGACGACGAAGATGGCGGCCATGGCCAGGGTCAGGGCCAGGGCGATCAGGGCGCGGCGCACGCGCATGGGGACGGGCAGGTGAAGAGGCATGGCGGCGGGTGCAGGCGCTGATTGTGACGCAGCCGCCGCGGCGCCCGCTGCAGCGGACTGGCGGCGCATCAGTCCTCGGCGCGCGCGTTCCAGAACGCCTGCAGCACGCCCTCCTGGGCTTCGAGCCGGGCCATGATCTGGTCGAGCTCGTCGCCATCGACGGCGGTGGCGTACAGCGTGGCCTCAATCTCGGCGTCGCCCTGGCCGAAGGCATGCTGGTCAATGTCGCGCACCGGGTAGTTGGCGGCCTCCAGCCAATGCAGCAGCTGCTCGCGCACGGCGGCCTGGCGTTCGCGCCGGCAAATCACGTAGACGGCGTAGGTGGCCTCGCCAAGCTCCTCCTGCAGGGGCTGGCGGTTGATGCGGTTGACCACCGGGCGCAGCAGCGTATTCGCCGCCAGCACGAACAGCGCCGCCAGCACCGACTCGGGCAGCAGCTTGGCGCCGGCGCAGCAGCCCACGGCGGCCGAGCCCCACAGCGTGGCCGCGGTGTTCAGCCCCGAGACGTTGGCCCCCTCCTTCATGATCGCGCCCGCGCCCAGGAAGCCTATGCCCGAGACCACGTAGGCGATCACCTGCAGCGGGCTGGGCGAGCCGCCGTACAGCCCATGGAAGCGCACCGCCAGATCGACGAACACCGCCGCGCCCACGGCCACCAGGGTGTTGGTGCGCAGCCCGGCCGTGCGCTGGCGCAGCTGGCGCTCAAAGCCGATCAGCGCACCCAGCACAAAGGCCAGCAGCAGGCTGGCCAGCGTGCTCAGGCTGGCGGACAGATCGAAGGCGGGCCAGTGGTTCATGTGCTTTCCCTTGTGGCTATTTTTTCAGGCGATGGTAGGCGCAGCGCGCTTCACAGCGCGGGGCGCTGCCCCACGCTGAGCTGCAGTTGCACGGTGGCCGTGGCCAGGTCGGCCTGGGCCTGCAGATAGGCCAGCCAGGCCTGATCGGCCGAGCGCTGGGCCGACAGCAGCTCCAGCAGCGAGGCCGCGCCGTGGCGGTAGGACAGGCGCATGCCGTCGAGCACGCGCTGGGCATCGGCCAGCACGCCGCTGCGGTAGCGCGCCAGGTTGTCGCGCGCGGCCACGAAGCGCAGCTGTGCGGCGCGCACGTCGGCCTCGGCCTTCAGGCGCGTCTGCTGCGCGGCCAGCAGGGCCTGGGTGACCTCGGCCTCGGCCTGCACCAGGTCGCCCCGATCCAGGCGCGACAGCGGCAGCGGCACGCTGAGCGACACGCCCAGCACGCGCGAGCGTGAACGGGAGTGAGATAAATGAAGAGGGAACGGCGCGATAAATCGGGATTTTGGGGGCTGCAACGCGACGTAGAGGGATGGGGTTGGGAAAATTTGTTTTCTGTGGCGAAAGTACGTTGGGGGTCATGAACCTGGCGTGACGGACAGCCAATGGTTGATGATCTTCAGCACCTCGGCCTGGTCGTCATGGCCCAGCGTGCCGTTGTCCGGGTTGGCCATCAACATGCCGCGGCGGGCCATGCGCTTGGTGCCGTATTCGTGGAAGGTGGCGTAGGGGTGGGCGAAGCCCACCGTGACGCTGGCGCTTCCCGCCTGGTAATTCAGGCCGCCAAGCATGGTGCCGTAGCGGTCCAGCAGCCGGGCGTTGCCGGCGCCGTATTTTTGCAGCCGCAGGGGTTCCCGGGAAGGGGTAGCTCGCCACAGTGGAAGGCTTCCATGGCGCCCACTTCGCGCCGTTGGGGTCGGTAGCGGTTTGAAAGCGCTGGCGCGCGCGGTTTTCCAGCGTGTTGCCGATTTCCTCCATTGCGGGCGTGAGGTCCTGCAGGCGCGTTCGCAGCAGCTGCAGGTGTGATTGCAGGGCCTGATCCTGAATGGTGATGGTCAGCATGGGTACCTCATATATAGGGCAAGTGGGCTACACTGGCCTCAATGCACTGTGGAAAACTGGCGCAGCCGGGTAGCCTTCGGGTCCGTGCGGGTTGTAGCGCTTCCGCACACAGTGCAGGTTCCTCATAGTGCCTTGCGCACCACTTCCCCGCGTGAACGCATCCTCTCGATATCGCTGAGGTTCGTTCTTCTCAGTGATTGCAGGTACGCCGCCTTTCCCGTCTTGGTTGTCTTGATGACCGCGTAGTACCAGCCATCGGCCTCATGCACGATGCCTATGTGCAAGTCACGATCCTTGATGATCTCGCCGCGGTCGAGCATGTCCTGGATGATGGCGTAGTCGGCGACCCCGATTTCAGGGTGCTTCGCATATTGCTTGGCAGCCGTCTGCGATGACAGAAGCAGCTCACTGGACTGGGTGCCAAGGATGGCGCCAACATCATCAGGGATAGAGGCAATGGGGCGCTGGCCGGACAACTCGCCGCGCACGAACTGCGGGAAATCCGAGACACCAGGATTTTCACGTGCAGTCTGCAAAAGCAGCAGCCCATCATCTTTGGCCGCCTGTGCCACCCCCGGCGACAGCCGCGCCAGCTTCGCCTGCACCATCTCCTCGAAGGCCTGGCTGCGCCCCTCGGTACCCGCGTTGTAGCCAAACCCCGGGTCGATGCCCTTTGGCACGCGCTCCATCGCCCCCGTGGCCGGGTTGCGCCAGTCCACAAAGCCATCCTGCGGCGCCTGCTTGACCAGGGGCTTGAAGACCTCGGGCGCCTCGCCGTCGGTGGCAGCGCCGGGGCGCTCGGGCGCAGCGCCCTGGTCGTATTCCTGCTGCGTCACGCCGATCACGCGGCAGCGGCAGCGCCAGCCATTGGGCGGGCGGTGCGTTTGCCACCAGGGGTCATCCAGCGGCAGCGTCACGTTGTGCCAGCTGCGGTGCAGCGGGCGCACGCGGTCGTCGTCCATGCTCACATAGCGCGCGTAGGGCGTGGTGCGCTGGTTGCGCAGCAGGCGCTGCCACTGGCCGGCGGCCTGGGCCTGGCGC
>JAFEES010000121.1 GCA_018240995.1 Pseudomonadota bacterium
AAAGCCGTAGCCGGGGTGCACGGCGTCGGCGCCGCTTTTCTGCGCGATCTGCAGCAGCTTCTCGATGTGCAGATAGGTATCGGCCGGGCGGTCACCATGAAGCCCCCAGGCCTCGTCGGTCATGCGCGCGTGCAGGGCGTCGATGTCGGCGTTGGCATACACGGCGACGGACTGCACGCCATAGTCGCGGCAGGCGCGCACGATGCGGACGGCGATCTCGCCACGGTTGGCTATGAGGACTTTTTTCATGGCATTCAAGGACGGTTGATGGCCTCGAAGGGCCGGATGGGGTTGAAGCGCACCCAGGCGTTCACGGGGATCTGGCCCGCGCGATCGAGGTGGTGCGGGGCGACGCAGGCGATGACGGGGTAGCCGCCGGTGAGCGGGTGGTCGGCCAGGAACAGCACCGGCTGGCCGCTGGCCGGCACCTGTATCGCCCCGGTGGGCGTGCCCTCGCTCGCCAGCTCCTGGGTGATGGTGCGCGCCAAAGGCTGCTCGCCCGCCAGGCGCAGGCCCACGCGGTTGGACTGAGGCGTGACGCGCCAGCGCTGGCTGGCCAGCAGCTGCACGGCCTCGGGCGTGAACCAGTCGGTGCGCGGGCCGGGCACCACGTCCAGCACCACGTCCTGATCGGCACGGGGCAGATCGTCGGGCGGCAGCTCGGCACTGCCGACTATTGCCCCTCGCGCTACGGGATTCAAAGCCAGCCGGTCGCCCGCAGCCAGCGCCGGCGGGCCGACATGGGCCAGGGTGTCGGTGGACAGGCTGCCGAGCACGGGCGCCACATCAAAGCCGCCGCGCGCCGCCACGTAGCAGCGCGTGCCGGCCACGGGCTCGCCAATGGCCAGCAGGTCACCATGGGCCAGGGCCAGCGGCTGGTAGCGCGGCACGCTGGCGCGCAGGCCGCCGGCCGTGGTCAGCGTCAAAGGCGCATCGGCGCCGGTCACGGCCACCACCGTCGCGCCATGGCTCATGAGCTGCAGGCCGCCGTTCACGGTCTCCAGGCAGGCCATGTCGGACGGGTTGCCGACCAGGCGATTGGCCGTGCGGCAGGCGCCCTGATCCAGCGCGCCGGAGGCCGACACGCCCTGCCCCGCCAGACCGGGCCGGCCGCCATCCTGCAGCAGCGTGAGCAGGCCGGGCGAGCGCACCTCCAGGGCCGGGCCGCTGCCCGGCTGCGGCGCCTTGTATTTCAAGTGCTTTTGGCTTGTAGCGCGCTCCAATACACCACGGGACGCTACTGATAGCGTAGCAATATCAACAAAGCGCACGCGAAAACCGGGCTGCAGCAGCGCCGGCTGCTCGCGCTCGATATCCCACATGGCCAGCGGCGTGGTGCCGATGATCTGCCAGCCCCCGGGGCTGGCCTGCGGATAGACGCCGCTGAAGCGCCCGGCCAGCGCCACGGCGCCCGCGGGAATGCGCGTGCGCGGCGTGGCGCGGCGCGGCACATCCAGGCTCTCGTGCCCGCCAGAGAGGTAGGCAAAACCCGGGGCAAAGCCGACGAAGGCCACGCTGTAGTCGCTGCCGGTGTGGCGGCGCACCAGCTCGTCGGGCGTGATGCCCAGGATTTGCGCCACCTCGGCCAGATCCTCGCCGTCATAGTGCACGGGGATTTCCACCAGAGTGGCGTCACGCCGCACCTGCTGCGACAGGTCGCGCGCGGCAATGGATCGCACCAATGCCGACACGTTGGTGGCCGCGGGGCGGAACTGCACGAGTATGGTGCGCGCGGCGGGCACCAACTCCTCGACGCCTGCGAGCGGCTCGCGCTGCAGCGAGGCCAGCAGCGCCAGGGTTTGCTGAAGATCCGCCAGCTCGACGAGCAGCGCGTTCAGTGAGACGGGCAAAAAACGCATATCAGTGATCCATGACTCTGCGCGTGACGAGCGCCACGATCGCACCACCCCCGTCATTCCCGCGCAAGCGGGAATCCAGGAAGGTCGGCGGGGTGCACTGGATCCCCGCCTGCGCGGGGATGACGGTGGCACAGCCAGGGGTGAGGAAAAACCGTGTCATTTCAAACGTGGTAGCTGCTGTCGGGCACATCGGTGATGAACATATAGCCAGGCGCATGCGTGACCGCGAACGGGACGCCAGAGGCCATCACCGCCGCCTGGGGCGTGACGCCGCAGGCCCAGAACACGGGCACCTCGCCGGGCTTGATGCGCACCGGGTCGCCAAAGTCGGGTTTGCCAATGTCGGCGATGCCCAGCGCGGCCGGGTCGCCCACATGCACGGGCGCGCCATGCACCGCCGGAAAGCGCGCCGAGATGGTCACCGCATCGGCCACGCGGTGCGCGGGAATCGGCCGCATGGACACCACCAGCTCGCCATGCAAGCGCCCGGCCGGGCGGCATTGGCGGCTGGTGCGGTACATGGGTACGTTGCAGCCGTCGGCGATATGGCGCACCTCGATGCCGGCCTCCTGCAGCGGGGTCTCGAAGGTGAAACTGCAGCCGATCAAAAAGGTGACCAAATCCGGGTGCTCGGCCCACAGGGCGGTCGCGTCCTGCACCTCCTCGGCCAGCTTGCCATGGCGCCAGACGCGGTACAGCGGGATGTCGCTGCGCACGTCGGCGCCTTCGGCCAGCACGGTGCGCCAGTCACCGGCCTCGATCACGTCCAGAACCGGGCAGGGCTTGGGGTTGCGCTGGGCGTAGAGCAGAAAGTCCCAGGCCCAGTCGCGCGGCAGGGCAATCATGTTGGCCTGGGTCATGCCGGGCGCCACGCCGGCCGTGGGCTGCCTGCTGCCCGCGCGGTAGGCGGCGCGTGCCTGGCGCGCGGCGGCCACGGCGGCGGCGCGGGTCTTCTCCAATGCGTTGTGCTGCATGGTGCTTGGCTCCTTGGGGCAAAAATCAGATGAAGGGGCGCACGGCCACACCGTCCGCCGCCAGTGCCTGGCGCACGGCGCGCGCCATCTCCACGGCGCCGGCACTGTCGCCATGCACGCAGATGGACTGGGCCTGCACGCGCGCCAGGCTGCCGTCCACGGCCTCGACCACGCCGTCCCTCACCAGGCGCAGCATGCGCCGGGCCACCAGGGCGCTGTCGTGCAGCACGGCGCCCGGCTCGCGGCGCGATACCAGCGTGCCGGCCGGGGTGTAGGCGCGGTCGGCAAAGGCCTCGGCAATCACGCGCAGACCGGCGTCTTGTGCCCACTGCACCAGGGGCGAGCCGGCCAGCGCCACCAGGGCCAGGCCGGCATCCACCGCGCGCATGGCGGCGATCACGTCGCGCGCCTGGCGCTCGTCGTGCGCAATGGTGTTGTACAGCGCGCCATGCGGCTTGACGTAGCTGATGCGCGTGCCCGCCGCGCGCGCCAGGCCCTGCAGCGCGCCGATCTGGTAGATCACATCGGCCACCAGGTCGGTGCTGGCCACATCCATGTTGCGCCGGCCAAAGCCCACCAGATCCGGGTAGGCCACATGCGCGCCCACGGCCACACCGCGCGCCTGGGCAGCCTTGAGCGTGGCCAGGATGCCCGCCGGGTCGCCGGCATGAAAGCCGCAGGCCACGTTGGCGCTGCTGACGATGTCCAGCATGGCGGCGTCGTCGCCCATGCGCCAGGCGCCCAGGCTCTCGCCCAGGTCGCTGTTGAGGTCGATACTGATCATGATTGCCGCTCCTGGCCGCCTCAAGTGGATTCGGTGGATTGCGTCAGCTCGCGCCCCTGGGTCTCGGGCAGCACCAGGCAGGCGATCACCACCAGCGCATAAGCGCCCACCGCCATGTAGCCAATGGCCACGCCCAGCGACATGGAGTTGCTCATATAGCCCACCATGGCCGGGCAGATGGAGCCCACGGCGCGGCCGAAGTTGTAGCAAAAGCCCTGGCCCGAGCCGCGGATATGGCTGGGAAACAGCTCCGTCAGGTAGGCGCCCATGCCCGAGAAGATGCCCGACAGGAAAAAGCCCAGCGGAAAGCCCAGCACCATCATGGCGGCATCGGTGATGGGCAGCTGGGTGTAGAAGGTCACCAAGATGGCGGCAGAAATGGCAAACAGCATGAAGCAGCGGCGCCGGCCCAGGCGGTCGGACAGCCAGGCGCTGGTGAGGTAGCCGGCGAACGAGCCCACGATCAGCACCATCAGGTAGCCGCTGGTGTTGAGCACCGACAGGTTGCGCTCCATCTTCAGGTAGGTGGGCAGCCAGGTGGTGACCGAGTAATACGCGCCCTGCATGCCCGTGGCCAGCAGGCTGGCCCACACGGTGATGCGCAGGATGCCGGGGCTGAAGATCAGCATGAAATTGCTGCTCTGCCCGGTCTTTGCCAGCTGCTTTTGCGTATCGCGGAACACCTCGGGATCGCTGATGTGGCGGCGGATGTAGAGGATGAGCAGCGCCGGCAGCACGCCCAGCCAGAACAGCACGCGCCAGGCGGTCTGCTGCTCCACCAGCGCATACACCACCCAGAAGGCGATGGCCGACAGGCCCCAGCCCACGGCCCAGGCGCTTTGCACCAGGCCCACGGCCTTGCCGCGGTGGCGCGCACGAATCATCTCGGCGATCAGGATCGAGCCCACCGACCACTCGCCGCCAAAGCCCAGGCCCTGCAGCGCGCGCGTCACGAACAGCTGCTCGGGCGAATGCGTGAAGCCGCTCAGGAAGGTGAAGAAGCTGAACCACAGCACGGTGAGCTGCAGGATGCGCACGCGGCCGTACTTGTCGGCCAATATGCCCGCCAGCCAGCCGCCAATGGCCGAGCTGATCAACGCGCCGGTGGCGATATAGCCGGCCTCGGTCTTGGTCATGCCCCACACCAGGATCAGGGTGGGGATCATGAAGGTGTAGATCATGTAGTCGAAGGCATCGACGCCGTAGCCGACAAAGGCGGCAAACAGCGTCTTGCGTTCCTCTTGGTTGGTTTCCTTGAGCCACATGGCGGGTTCCGTTTCTCTGCGTTGAAGAGCGGGCGCCAAAAGAGCTGGCAACCCATGCAATCGAATTGATCAATGTTTGTTGTATTGATCAACGAGATGGATTTATTGTTGAACAATCCATATCCAATAGCATCAGGGAATACCCGATCAGCGCCTGGCCACCCACAACCAGGCCATGGCGCCGGGCCAAGGGCGCGCTGGCTACACTTGATGCGCCGATACCCGCCCCCGCCAACACCGCACAGCCACTCATGCCCCCACCGCCCGAATCCCCGCAAAACCTGACCGACCGCGTGAGCGAGCAGATCCGGCGCCGGCTCGTAGATGGTGAGTTCACGCCGGGCCAACGTCTGTCGGAGACGGCCTTGAGTGACAGCCTGGCGATCTCGCGCAACACCCTGCGCGAGGCCTTTCGCGTGCTCACCAAGGAGGGGCTGCTGAAACACGAGCCCAACCGTGGCGTGTCGGTGGCCGTGCCCAGCATCGCCGCCATCATCGACATCTACCGCGTGCGCCGGCTCATCGAATGCCAGGCCCTGGCCCAGGCCTACCCGCGCCACCCGGCGAAAAAACATTTGCGCGCCGCCATAGACCAGGCCCTGCGCTGCCGCGAAGCCGGCGACTGGCGCGGCGTGGGCACGGCCAATATGCAGTTCCACCAGGCCATCGTGGAGCTGGCCGACAGCGAACGCCTGAATGAAATGTTCTCGCACCTGCTGGCCGAGCTGCGCCTGGCCTTCGGGCTGTTGGACGACCCGGAGTTTCTACACGCGCCCTATGTGGACAGCAACGTGAAGATCATCGAGCTGTTCGAGGCCGGCCAGCTACAGCAGGCCGCGGCCGCGCTGGGCGACTACCTGGTGCACTCGGAGCGCATCGTGCTGGCGGCCTATGCGCGGCGTATTTCCGACACCGATATGGGCAAGTGACCCTCAGTCAAAAAGTCTGAACCCACCTCAGGCATGCCGCCCTGCTCATCGTCATCCCCGCGCAGGCGGGGATCCAGGGCCCGTACCAAGACTGGATGCCTGCCTACGCGGGCATGACGGTATTTGTGATGCAGGTACCCAATCAGTCAAAAGTGGCTGCAGCGCTTACATGGCAAGCGTTAAAAGCTATCAAATAGCTAGTATTACCACTTGCCCGTATTGGGCTGGCGCCGGCGCACAGCCTGGGCGATCAGCTCCACCATGTCGGCGCGGTCGGCCTGGCGGGCAAAGTCCAGAGCGGTCAGGCCCAGCTCGTTCTTCAGCGTGGCATCGGCCCCCTCCTGTACCAAGAGCCGCGCCACGTCGCCCTGGCCGTAGCGCACGGCCATCATCAAGGGCGTGGTGCCGTTGGGCGAGGCGGCGTCTATGTAGGCACTTTCTTCCAGCAGCAGCGCCACCATGGCCTTGGCGTCGGGCGTGGTGCCCGAGGCGGCGTAGTGCAGCGGCGTCCAGCCGGTCTTGTTCACGTCGGCATCGAGCTCGATCAGCGCGCGCGCCGCAGGCAGGTTGCCGCGCAGCGCGGCCAGCATCAGCGCGCTTTCGTCCTTGGCGTTGCGCTCCTCCACCTTCAGGCCCTTGGCGGCGATCAGGGCCGCGGCGGCGTTGCGTGAATCGCCCTGCAGCGCCAGCACCAGCGCCGGCTGGCCCTTGGGGTCGCGCGCATTCGGATCGAAGCCGCGCCTGAGCAAGGCGGTGACGGCCGAGCCGTTGTCCAGCTCTATGGCCTTGAAGAAGTCCTCGTATGCGCCGGCATGGGCGCAGCCCGAGACGGAAGCCGTGGCCGCCAATGCCAGCCAGGCCAGGGTGGTGCGGCGACGCGTCATGCGGCGGCTCCTTGCAAAAACAGCTGTTCAAAATTGCGGCTCGTGGCCTGGGCCACCTGCTCCACGGGCAGGCCCTTCACGGCCGCGATCTGCCGGGCGACGAAGGGCACGTAGGACGGGTTGTTGGTCTTGCCACGGTAGGGCACGGGTGCCAGGTAGGGGCTGTCGGTCTCGATGAGCAATCGATCCATGGGCACGAAGGCGGCCACGTCGCGCAGATCCTGCGCGCTCTTGAAGGTGATGATGCCGGAGAAGGAGACGTAGAACCCCATGTCCAGCGCCGCGCGCGCCACCTCGGCCGTCTCGGTGAAGCAGTGGAACACGCCGCCGGCGCTGCCCGCGCCGCCGCTCTCGCCCTCCTCGCGCAGGATGGCCAGGGTGTCGCCCGAGGCGCTGCGGGTGTGTATCACCAGCGGTTTGCCAGCCACGCGCGCGGCGCGGATATGGGTGCGAAAGCGCTCGCGCTGCCACTGCAGGTCGGCAATGCTGCGCCCGCCCTTGCGATCTTCCATGCCGTAGTAGTCCAGCCCGGTCTCGCCGATCGCCACCACGCGCGGCAGGGCGGCGCGCTCGACCAGATCCTGCAGCGTGGGCTCGGTCATGTGCTCGGTGTCGGGGTGCACGCCGACGGTGGCCCAGAAGTTGTCGTAGCTGGTGGCCAGGCCGTGCACGGCGGCAAATTCTTCCATCGTGGTGCAGATGCACAGCGCGCGATCCACCTGGGCCGCGGCCATGGCCTGGCGTATCTGGGGCAGCTGGTCGATGAGCTCGGGAAAGTTCAGGTGGCAGTGGGAATCGACAAACATGGCGGTAGAAAACAAAAAGCCGACCGGCGCACGGTCGGCGGCTGAGCGGGTAAGGCTCAAATGGTCTGCGTGGGCTTGTCAGAGGCCAGGGCCGTGCCCAGGATTTCCTCGATCCTGGCCTTCAGCTGGCGCGATTTTTCGTCCTTCGGGAA
The DNA here is from genome assembly GCA_018240995.1 of Pseudomonadota bacterium. Lineage (GTDB taxonomy): Bacteria > Pseudomonadota > Gammaproteobacteria > Burkholderiales > Burkholderiaceae_C > Alicycliphilus. Next base: position 7,654 of record JAFEES010000121.1, read on the forward strand.
CTGTATGCCCACGCCCTGCGTGCGGTTGCCGGCGGCGCGCGCCGGCGTCACCCAGGCCACGCGGCCGGCCACGGGGTAGCGCTGGGGGTCGTCGGGCA
>JAFEES010000122.1 GCA_018240995.1 Pseudomonadota bacterium
GATCAGCGCCGCCAGCCGCGAGCAAAGCGCCGGCGTGGCCCAGGTGGGCGAGGCCATCACGCAGATGGATCAGGCCACGCAGCAAAACGCCGCCCTGGTGGAGGAAAGCTCCGCCGCCGCCAGCAGCCTGAACCAGCAGGCCGGCGACCTGGTGCAGGCCGTGGCGGTGTTCAAGCTGGCGGGGCATGCCAGCAGCAATGCCTCACGCCCGCCGGCGCCCATGGCAACGCCTGCCAGCCATGCAACGCCCGCCCCGGCAGCCCGGGCGGTGCAGCGACCGGCCGCCCCCCACAAGCCGTTGGCGCGCGCCGCCGGCAAGCCGGCCACGGCACTGGCCACGGCCCAAAAACCCGCTCCCAGCACCGCGCTGGCCGCTGGTGGCGATGACGACTGGGAGAGTTTTTGAGCGCTGCCCGCGAAGGACTGCATTTGGCTCGGTGACGCCCAAACACAGGGCCAGGCGATCCGGGCCTGCAAGTGCGCCAACTCGCGGGCGCGCACCAGGCTGGGCCCGCGGGTCAAGATCAAATGAATACCCAACGTTCGCCAGTGCTTGACAGCGTGGGAAGTCGCTGTCGCCGTTTCCAGGATAACTGAACAGTATTGCGACTAGGCACGCATGATTTGGAAACGGAACGAGGCCTGCCGGTTCAGTCGGGCTTGAAGTCGAGCTGGTAGTTCTGCGGGCCGCGCTGGGCGATCTTCAGCGCCCCCAGGCGGTTGCCCAGTTCGGCGCAGCGCACCAGGGGCCAACCCTTTTCCAGGCCATACAGCAGGCCGCCGCGCCAGGCGTCGCCGCAGCCCGTGGGATCAACCACCTGAGCGGGCTTGACGGCCGGCACAAGGGTTTTCGCACCCTGCTCCCAGACCTCGCAGCCCTCGGCGCCCAGCGTCACGATGAGCCCGCGCACCTGCCGCGAGACCTGCTCCAGCGTCCAGCCCGTGCGGTCGCACAGCAGCTTGCCCTCGTAGTCGTTCACGGCGATCCAGCTGGCCTGATCTATGAAGCGGCGCAGGTCGTCGCCGTCAAACATGGGCAGTCCCTGGCCCGGGTCGAAGACGAAGGGAATGCCAGCCTGCACGAACTGCGCGGCGTGCTGCAGCATGGCGTCGCGCCCGTCGGGGGCGATGATGCCGATGCGCGCGCCGGCATCGCCATTGATGCGGTTCAGGTGCGCCTGCATCATGGCGCCGGGGTGGAAGGCCGTGATCTGGTTGTTGTCACGGTCGGTCATGATCATGGCCTGGGCGGTGTAGGTGTCGTCCACCTTGCCGACGAAGCGCGTGTCTATGCCCAGCTGCCGCAGCCGCGCCAGGTATTCGCCGCCATCGGCGCCGAGCATGGCCATGGGCTGCGGGTCGCCGCCCAGCAGCTTCAGGCTGTAGGCGATATTGCCGGCACAGCCGCCAAAGTCGCGCCGCAGCGTGGGCACGAGGAAGGATACGTTGAGGATGTGCAGTTGCTCGGGCAGTATCTGCTCGGCAAAGCGTCCCTCGAAGGTCATGATGCTGTCGAAAGCCAGGGAACCGCAGATCAGCGCAGCCATATGTTCAAGATTTGGAAGTGAGGGGTTTCAGGGATAGAACGCCAGCAGGCGGTAACCCGCCACGCGCGCTGCGTCCTGCAAGACTTGCACGGGCACCGAGGTGCTCCAGGTGGCGCCGGGGGCCAGCTCGGCGGGCGCGCCCAGCTCATCGGGCTGCAGCACGCGGCGCAGCAGAACCTGATCCTGGGCGTCGGTCAGGGTCAGCTCCAGCGCCGGCATGGCCACGGCAAACGCGGCGCCGTTCTTGACGCCCATGTGCAGTTCGTAGCCCGCATCATCATGGCGCGCCTTGACGAAGGAGGAGCTGTCGATGACCACCGCGTCAATGCGGCGCGGCGCCTGCACGGTGCAGCCCAAGGCTTGGCACAGCTGCTCCAGCAGGCGATGCGCCGCCGGATGGCGCGCGGCGATCACATCGCGTTCCTGCACCAGCACCTGCAAGGCCAGGGCCAGCACGCAGACCAGGCACAGCAGCACCTGGGCCGCACGCACCCAGGGCCGGCGCCAGAACGCCTGGCGCCGTGCGGCGGCGACAAAACCTGGCTCTTGGGACGCCTCAGCCTCAGCCTCAGCCTCAGCCTCCACCTGCGCCCGCACCGCGTCCGGCAGGGCCAGCGTCGGCATGAGAGCCTCCTCCTCGGCCAAAAGGGCTTCGGGCGGTGGGGGTGGCGGCAGCGGCTCGTCCTGCGCCGGCTCAATGCCGGTGTCGCTAGCCGCTGCCGGCAGGGCCGGCGCGGGTGCGTCCTGCGTGCCGGCATCGGGCTGTTGCTGCGCCTCCTGCGTCACCTCCTGGGGCGGCTCCTGCGGCCAGTCGCCATCGACCTGCGCGGCAGCCGGCAGCTCGTAGCCCGCGATCGCATCCGGGGGCGGCGCCAGGGATTCCTGCTTCAGCAGGGACGACAGCGGGATTGGTGCCGCGCCACCTGCCGCATCGGCAGGCAAGGCCGCGGCATGCTCCGCATCCGCGGGCATCCATGTGGCCGTGGCGTGCGGCTTCGCATCAGCGTTGGGGGCGGCCTCGCGCGCGCTGCCCCAGACATGCACGCCATCGGGCGTCTGGGCCGCGGGCTGCGCCGGCGGCTCGGGGCTCGGCAGCAGTATCTCGGGCAACAGCGGCTCGGGCTCGCTGACCAGCAAATGCTCGGTCGCGTCGAACACCTCCTTGCACTGCCCGCAGCGCACCCAGCCATCGGAGATCCGCAGCTGATCGGCGACCACCTTGAAGGTGGTGGCGCAATGGGGGCAGCGGGTGATCTGGCTCATCGGCTGTGGATTGTAGGTGCGCGCCCCGGGCACCTGGCCGAGCGGTCAGCGGCGCGCAGTCATCAAAATCCAGCCATCCTCGCTGTCGGCTACCTCAAGGCGCAGCCAGGGTGCGTAGGCCTGCTGCAGCTCCTCGGCCTGGCGCTCCAGAATGCCCGCCAGCACCAGATGCCCGCCCGCGGCCACATGGGCGCACAGCAGGGGCGCCAGCACCTTCAGCGGCGTGGCCAGGATGTTGGCCAGCACCGTCCGGTACGCGCCGCTGGCCTGGTCTGGCAGGCCGGCATGCAGCCGCACGTTATTCGCCTGGACGTTTTGTTGTGTGGCCTGGACGGCCGCCGTGTCTATGTCCACGGCATCGATATCGACGGCGCCAAACTTGGCTGCGCCAATGGCCAGGATGCCCGAGCCACAGCCATAGTCGAGCACGCGGCCCAGGGCCTGCGCGCCGTCCTCGCCGCCCTGGCGCGCGATCCAGCGCAGGCACATGCGCGTGGTCGGGTGGGTGCCGGTGCCAAAGGCCAGGCCCGGGTCCAGGCGTATGCTGCGCCGTGCCGCGGCGGGCAGCTCGTGCCAGGTGGGCACGATCCAGAAGTCGGGCGTGATCTCCACCGGCTCGAACTGCGACTGGGTCAGGCGCACCCAGTCCTGCTCCTGCACCGCGGCTATGTCCAGCACGCTGCAGCCGGTGAAGAAGTCCTGTACCTGCAGCAGCCGCACGGCTTCATCGGCCGCTTGGCGCGTGGCAAACAGCGCCGTGATGCGGCTGCGTTGCCAGGCCTCGCGCGGCGCGGGCATGCCGGGTTCGCCGAACAGCGCCTGCTCGGCATCGGTCTGGGCGTCGGCGTCCTCGACCGACACGCTGAGCGCCTCAAGGGCGTCGAATGCGTCGCTCAGGGTCTCCACCCGGTCTTCGGGGCATAGCAGGCTCAGTTCAAACATGGGGCACACCTTCGCGTCGTGCAATCAAGGAAAAAAGCCGGCATCTGTCGCCAGAAGCCGGCATTGCCCTACCTTGGGTGAGCGGTCAGCGCTTGCGCTGCGCCAGCCATTCCTCAAGGTAGTGGATGTTGGTGCCGCCGGCGATGAACTTGGCGTCCACCATCAGCTCGCGGTGCAGTTCCACGTTGGTGTTGATGCCCTCGATCACCGTCTCGGACAGCGCCGTGCGCATGCGTGCCAGGGCCTGCTCGCGCGTGTCGCCATGGACGATGATCTTGCCGATCATGGAGTCGTAATTCGGCGGCACGTAGTAGTTGGTGTAGGCATGCGAGTCCACGCGCACGCCCGGTCCGCCCGGCGCGTGCCACATGGTGATGCGGCCCGGCGAGGGGATGAACTTGTACGGATCTTCGGCATTCACGCGGCATTCGATGGCGTGGCCCTGGATCTGTATCTGGCGCTGGCTGAAGGGCAGCTTCTCGCCCGCCGCCACCATGATCTGCGTGCGCACGATGTCCACGCCCGTGATCCACTCGGTCACCGGGTGCTCGACCTGCACGCGGGTGTTCATCTCGATGAAGTAGAACTCGCCGTTTTCGTACAGGAACTCGAAGGTGCCCGCGCCGCGGTAGCCGATCTTCTTGCAGGCCGTCACGCAGCGTTCGCCGATGCGCTCGATGAGCTTGCGCGGAATGCCCGGGGCCGGCGCCTCCTCGATCACCTTCTGGTGGCGCCGCTGCATGGAGCAGTCGCGCTCGCCCAGGTAGACGGCGTTGCGGTGCTTGTCGGCCAGCACCTGGATCTCGATGTGGCGCGGGTTCTGCAGGAATTTTTCCATGTACACGGCCGGGTTGCCGAAGGCCGCGCCCGCTTCCGCCTTGGTCATCTGCACGGCGTTGATCAGCGCCGCCTCGGTGTGCACCACGCGCATGCCGCGCCCGCCGCCGCCGCCCGCGGCCTTGATGATCACCGGGTAGCCCACGGCCTTGGCGATGCGGCGGATCTGCACCGGATCCTCGGGCAGTTCGCCGTCCGAGCCCGGCACGCAGGGCACGCCGGCCTTGATCATGGCCTGCTTGGCCGAGACCTTGTCGCCCATGGTGCGGATGTTCTCGGGCGTCGGGCCTATGAACTGGAAGCCGCTTTTTTCCACGCGCTCGGCAAAGTCGGCGTTCTCGGACAGAAAGCCGTAGCCGGGGTGTATGGCCTCGGCATCCGTCACCTCGGCCGCCGAGATGATGGCCGGCATGTTGAGGTAGGACAGCGGCGAGGGCGCCGGCCCTATGCACACCGCTTCTTCGGCCAGCTTGACGTACTTGGCATCGCGGTCGGCCTCGGAATAGACCATCACCGCCTTGATGCCCAGCTCGCGGCAGGCGCGCTGAATCCGAAGCGCAATCTCACCTCGATTCGCAATCAGGATTTTCTTGAACATAAGCGCTGGCCCGCTTTATTCAATGACGAACAGCGGCTGGCCGTATTCCACCGCCTGGCCGTTCTCGCCCAGGATGCGCGTGACGGTGCCCGACTTGTCGGCCTCGATCTCGTTGAGGATCTTCATGGCCTCGATGATGCAGATGGTGTCGCCTTCCTTGACCTGGCTGCCCACCTCGACGAAGGGCTTGGCGCCAGGAGCGGATGCGCGGTAGAAGGTGCCCACCATGGGCGACTTGACGGTGTGGCCCGCAGGCGCTGCCGCGGCGGGTGGAGCCGGCAGCTCGGCCACGGGAGCCGCCGCGGCGGCCGCGGCCACCGGGGCCTGTTGCACGGGAGCGGCGACAAACTGCTGCACCACGGCCGCACCGCTCTTGACGATGCGCACCTTGCCCTCGGCTTCGGTGATCTCGAGTTCGGAAACATTCGACTCGGATACCAGGTCAATGAGGGTCTTGAGTTTTCGCAAATCCATGGGAGCTCCAACGGCTAAAAACGGAATGGGGGGCGAATTTACCCCAATTTCGGTCTATTTCTTCGAAATAGCCTCAAAAATCCACTTTTCACGCCAGGAAACCGGGGAGCCTACAAGCTCTTGGCCCAGTTTTGCAGGTCTTGCTCAGTCAACTGGCCTATTTTACGCCTCGATATGCTGCCATCTGCTGCAAACATCACCGTAAACGGCAGCCCTCCCTTGTCATTGCCCAGGCCGCGCGACAGCTCGGCACCACCCAGCCCGCCCAGCACCACGGGAAAGTCCAGCGGCATGCGCTGCAGGAACTTTTGCACATTCGCCGGTTGGTCGATGGCCAGGCCCAGTACCTGCCAGCCTTTGGCCCGGTGTGCGCCATAAAAGGCATTCAGCATGGGCAGTTCCTGCACGCAGGGCGGGCACCAGGTGGCCCAGAAGTTCAGCAGCAGCGGACGCCCGCGCAGCGAGGCCATGGCCAGCGCCTCGCCCCCCGGAGCCTCGAAGCTGGCATCCCACAGGGTCTGCGCCTGGTGCTCCTTCACATCGCCGAGCCGCATGCGCCAGGCCGCCAGACCCGCGCCGCCCAGGCCCGCCAGGGCGCCGGCGCCCCACAGGAACAGGCGGCGGCGCGCGGCCTGCGATGTTTCAACAGCGGGATCAACGGATGAATGGCTCATGTGATGGACAAAGAAGAAGCGGTGGACGACAGCAGGTCGCGCACGGCGGCAATGTCGCCGCGCGGTGTGCGGCCACGCGCGTCGGCACGCAGCGCACCGCGCAGGTCGTCCAGGTCGTAGATCAGCAGGTGCACGCCAATGTCCTCGTTCAGCTCGCGGCAGTGGCTGCTCAGGCTCAGCACCTCGACCGGCTCGCCGCGCAGGCCCTTGATACTGCCAGGCTCATAGTTCACGCGGCGGTCTATGAGGGCGATCTCGGCGGACTTGGGGTCGTCGCAGAACAGCGAAATATAAATGTCCGACAGGCGCGTGGCCGTGCCATGCCAGACCGCCCCGCCCAGATACGGGCGAAAGGCCTGCATGCGCTCCATCCACAGCAGGGCCAGCGTGCGCAGGGCATGCAGCTCGCGCGGCTGGGTGTCGGCGCAAAACAGCGCCAGGTAGGCGCGCACGGCGTCCTCGATCTGCTCGTTGGCGGGCAAGGGCGTGCGCGCGGGCAACCCCAGCTCCCTGACGGCGCGGCGCTTGGCGGGCCCCCACTCCAGCCCCTCCTCGACCACCAGGCGGGCTGCGCAATTGGCAATTTCAGTGGCGAGGGTGTTGTCCATGGCGGCGGCAGGCGCGGGATGCAAACCCTGCATTGTGGCGCCAAGCCCGGGCCCGGCCGGGCAAGACCCCACGCGCGACACCAGCGGCGCGGGGGCATGGGCCCGCTTCACCCAGCCGCTACCTGGCCGCAGGCGGGCGCCGGCTTCATAGAATCAGGCCCCATGCACATACATATCCTAGGCATTTGCGGCACCTTCATGGGCGGCCTGGCCGCGCTGGCGCGCGAGGCGGGCCACCGTGTCACCGGCTGCGACAGCGGCGTCTACCCGCCCATGAGCGACCAGCTGCGCGCGCTGGGCATTGAGCTGATCGAGGGCTATGGCGCCGAGCAGCTGGCCCTGAAACCCGACATGTTCGTCATTGGCAACGTGGTCAGTCGCGCGCGGCTGGCGGACGGCACGCCGAAGTTCCCGCTGATGGAGGCCATCCTGGACGCCGGCGCGCCCTACACCAGCGGCCCGCAATGGCTGGCCGAGCAGGTGTTGGCCGGCCGCCATGTGCTGGCCGTGGCCGGCACGCATGGCAAGACCACCACCACCTCGATGCTGGCCTGGGTGCTGGAGGGCGCGGGCCTGGCGCCCGGTTTCCTGGTCGGCGGCGTGCCCATGAACTTTGGCATCTCGGCGCGCCTGGGGTCGCTGGCCGGCGGACAAGAGCGGCCGCTGTTCGTGATCGAGGCCGACGAGTACGACACGGCCTTCTTCGACAAGCGCAGCAAGTTCGTGCACTACCGCCCGCGCACGGCGGTGCTGAACAACCTGGAGTTCGACCACGCCGACATCTTCGAC
>JAFEES010000123.1 GCA_018240995.1 Pseudomonadota bacterium
TGGCGCGCGATGCGGTGCGCCAGCTCCTTGTGCGCCTTGGGATAGACCCGATCCAGCCCGGTGCCGACGACGGCGATGGTGGCCGGCGTGGCCGGATCGGGCGGATCCAGCAGCGCCCCCTCATGCGCCGCCGCGTCTATCCCTAAGGCCAGGCCGGAGACTATGCACAGGCCGGCGGCGCGCAGCGTGCGCGCGAACTGGCGCGCGTTGTCGGCCCCCTGGGCCGTGGGGTTGCGGCTGCCCACCATGGCCAGGCAGCGCGGCGGGGCGAACGGCACACCGCCCGCGCGCACGAACTGCGGCGCGCCCAGCAGGTACAGCAGCAGTGGCGGGTCTTCGGTGGCCAGCAGGGCCGGCGGATAGGCGGCGTCGCCCAGGGTGACGATGGCGCGGGCAAATTCGGCATCCGCCTGCAGCCATTGCCAGGTGCTGTCCAGCAGGGCCGGCAGCTCCGCGGGCGGACTGGCCAGGGCCCGCGCCTGGGCCGCCGTCACGCAATCCTGCCAGGCCGCCTCGGGCTGCGCAAAGATGGCCTGCGGCAGGCCGAATGCCGCCAGCAGGCGCCGCGCCGTGCCATTGCCCACGCCGGGCGTGAGGGCGAGGCGCAGCCAGGCGGCAAGCTCGTCGCGATCCATGGCGAAACGCTGCGCAGGCGTGTGCCCGGGCGGTCTTACTCGGGGTTGACCAGGCGGTCGCCCACGCGCACGCTGCCCTGCGCCTGCACGATCAGCGCATACGAGACGCGCTCGAAGGTCAGGAACACCATGGCCAGGCCATTGGCCTCGCTGGGCAGGCGGATCGTGGTGCGATCCTCGTCCGTCTTGTCCTTGATGCGGTCGCCCTTGGTGCGCAGCTGCAGCACATGGCCGGCCTCCATGCCGTCGTCGGTGCCGCGGTTGATGGTGATGACCTGGTTCTGCCCGGCGTTGCCCACGGCGGAGCTGCCGTAGATGGAGACCACGCTGGCCTGCACCTCCTGTTGCGGCGCATGCGGCGCGTAGCTCACGAAGCTGCGCTGGGGCGCGGGCAGCAGGCGGTCGCCGATGCGCGCCTCCTCCTTCACGGCCGACAGATCCACCGAGGCGGGCACGATGTCCGTCACCCGCTCGCCCTTGGCCAGCGTGGACTGCTCCAGCGACTCGCCGCGCACCAGCTCGGCGCGGCCCACGTATTGCGCCTCGTAGCCCAGCACCTCGCCGGTGTTCGGATCCTTGAGCGGCACGGCATTGCGGAACACGCGGTACTGGCGCGGCACCTCGGGTGTCAGCTCCAGCGGACTGCCCTGGGGGCCGCGCACATAGGCGCGGTCGCCGTTGCCCATGATCACGCGCTCGTCGCGCGTGGCCACGATGCGCGGCGCCTGGGCCAGCGTCAGCTCATCGACCACCAGGGGCTGCACCAGGAAGGGCTCGATGAGGTGCATCTTCAGCGTCGGCAGGGCCGACGAGGCCAGGCTGTCATAGCGCGTGCGCGGCGACACGCGCACGGTGATGGTCTCCTGCACGCCGGGGGGGCTGGTGCGCAGGCGCGCATAGCCGTCGGCCCTCTCCAGGTACAGGGTCTGGCCGGGGTAGATCAGGTGCGGATTGGCGATCTCCTGCAGGTTCATGCCCCACAGCTCGGGCCAGCGCCAGGGGCGCTGCAGGTACAGGCCGGAGATGCCCCACAGCGTGTCGCCGCGCTTGACCACGTAGGTCTCGGGCGCGTTCGGCGCCAGCTCGGACTGCGCTATGCCGCGCGATGCCACCTGCTGCGCCGTGGCGCGCTGCGCCGCGCTGACGGGGTGCTGCTGCGCCTGGGCCATGGGCGCCAGCAGGCTGGCCGCGGCCAGGGCGCCGAGCGCGGCCGCGCGCCTCAGGCTGCAAGCGCTCGGGTGTTGGTTGGTCTGGTCATGCATTGGCGGATGCCCCTCTCTCACTGCAACTGCACAGGCGACATTGTTAATTTTTACAAAAGAAACGGTCGCAGATACTTAAAAAACGGTTTGAGATTTTCTGCTCTAGCCCTTGAATGGGCAATGATTATTGCGAGTGGCCCCAGCATCAGACGGCCAAAGTGGCGAAAATAGCGACATATTTCGCCCCCAGCCATGGCCATTCTTCCCATTCTTTGTTACCCGGATCCCCGCCTGCACACCATCGCCCGCCCGGTGGCGAGCGTCGATGAGCGCGTGCGCGCCATCGTCGACGACATGCTGGCCACCATGTACGACGCCAATGGCATAGGCCTGGCGGCCACGCAGGTAGACGTGCACGAGCGCATCGTGGTCATCGATGTCTCGGAGGAGCGCGACCAGCCCCTGGTGCTGATCAACCCCGAAATCACCTGGGCCAGCCCCGAGACGCGCCTGGGCGACGAGGGCTGCCTGTCGGTGCCCGGCATCTACGACGGCGTGGAGCGCGCGCTGGCGGTGCATGTGCGCGCACTCGACCGCGACGGCAGCGAGCGCGTCATCGAGGCCGAGGATTTGCTGGCCGTGTGCATGCAGCACGAGATGGATCACTTGATGGGCAAGGTGTTCGTGGAATACCTCTCGCCGCTCAAGCGCAACCGCATCAAGACCAAGCTGCTCAAGGCCCAGAAGCAGGCGGCGCGCGCATGACGCGAACGGCCGCGGCCATGGCGCTGGCCCTGTGCCTGGCCGCCTGCGCCGTGCCCGAATGGCAAAAGCCCGGCACGCCGCTGGCCGAGGTGGAGCGCGCCATGGGCCGGCCCACCCTGGTCGAGCCCCTGCCCGGCGGCGGCCAGCGCCTGCTGTACAGCCGCCAGCCCGCGGGCCAGCAGGTCTACCACATGGACTTTGACGCCGGCCAGCGCCTGCTGCGCGTGACGCAGGTGCTGACGCTGGAAAACTTCCAGGCGTTGCGCAATGGCGTGGACACGCAAGACGGCGTGCGGCGCAGGTTCGGCCCGCCGGCGCTGGTGGAGCGGGTGGCGCGCTTCGACGGCGACATCTGGACCTACCGCATCCTGGACAACGGCGAGCCGCGCCAGGCCCATGTGCACATCGACCCCGCGGGCGTGGTGCGCCGCGTGATGTTCACCGATGAGCGCATGCGCGACCTCGAACCACCCCATTGATCACCCCGCCCATGAGAGTCATTTTTGCCGGCACGCCCGAATTCGCGCGCGTGGCCCTGGAGCATTTGCTGGCCGCGGGCTTCACCGTGCCCCTGGTGCTGAGCCAGCCCGACCGCCCCGCCGGCCGTGGCATGAAGCTGCAGGCCTCGCCGGTCAAGCAGTGCGCGCTGGAACATGGCATTGCCGTGGCCCAGCCGCGCAGCCTGCGCCTGGACGGAAAGTACCCCGATGAGGCCGCCGCGGCAAAGGCCGCCATCGAGGCCGCCCAGGCCGACGTGATGGTGGTCGCCGCCTACGGGCTGATCCTGCCGCAATGGGTGTTGGATGCGCCCCGGCTTGGGTGCCTCAACATCCACGCCAGCCTGCTGCCGCGCTGGCGCGGCGCCGCGCCCATCCACCGCGCGATTGAAGCCGGGGACAGCGAGACCGGCGTGACCATCATGCAGATGGACGCCGGCCTGGACACGGGCGACATGCTGCTGCTGGAAGCCACCCCCATCACGCCCGCCGACACCCAGGCCCTGCTGCACGACCGGCTGGCGCAGCTGGGCGGGCGGCTCATCGTGCAGGCGCTGCGCCAGGCCGCCGGCGGCAGGCTGGTGGCCACGCCACAGCCTGCCGAGGGCGTGAGCTACGCGCACAAGATTGACAAGGCCGAGGCCCTGATCGACTGGAGCGACAGCGCCGAGGCGATCGCCCGGCGCGTGCGCGCCTTCGACCCCTTCCCCGGCGCCAGCACCCAGCTGGGCACCGAGGTCATCAAGCTCTGGGCTAGCGAAATTGATAGCTATTCACGCCCGCAGGATGCGCGTTTCGGCCAGGTTTTGCGTATAGATGCCGACGGTATCAGCGTGGCCTGCGGCGCGGGCAGCGTGCTGCGCCTCACAACGCTGCAGCGCGCCGGCGGCAAGCGCCTGCCGGCCGCCGACTTCCTGCGCGGCTTTGCGCTGGCACCCGGCATGGTGCTGGGCGCCACGGCATGAAGCTGCAAGCCTGGCGCGCCATGGCGCGCGAGCCAGCGTTTCGCCAGGGCGCCAGCGACATGCTGGGAACCGGCCTGGGCGTGGGCGCCTGGGGCCTGGTCACGGGCGTGGCCATGGTCAAGGGCGGCATGTCCACGCCGCTGGCGCTGTTCATGTCGCTCACGGTGTATGCCGGCAGCGCCCAGCTGGCGGTGCTGCCGCTGATGGTGGCCGGCGCGCCGCTGTGGGTGATCTGGCTCACGGCGGCCTGCGTGAACCTGCGCTTCGTCATCTTCAGCAGCATGTGGCGCAGCTATTTCGCGCACCTGCCGCGCGGCCGGCGCCTGACGCTGGGTTACTTCAGCGGCGACGTGATCTTCGTGTCCTTCATGCAGCGCTATCCCCAGCCCGAGCCCGAGGCCACGCAAGTGCCGTATTTCTGCGGCGCGGCCAGCACCAACTGGCTGGCCTGGCAGATTCCATCCGTGACCGGCATCGTCCTGGCCAACGCCATCCCCCTGTCCTGGGGCCTGGGCTTTGCCGGCGTGCTGGCGCTGCTGGGCATTTTGCTGTCCATGCTGGGCGATCGCGCCAGCTGGCTGGCCACGGCCGTGGCCTGTACGGCGGCGGTGGCGGCATTCGCGCTGCCGCTCAAGCTGAACATACTGGTGGCGATTGCCGCGGCGGTGACGGCCGGCCTGGCCATGGAGGCGGGCGAGCGCGCCCTGCGCCGCGCACGCGCCCGCATGCGCCTGGCACGCGCGCGCGACGGCGGGGGCGACGCATGAACGGCGAGTGGCTGCAGCCCATCATCGCCATCCTGGGCCTGGTCGTGATCACCCTGGTCACGCGCGCCTTCTTCATGATCCCGGAGCGCGAACTACCCCTGCCCGACTGGCTGCGCCGCGGCCTGAAATACGCGCCGCTGGCGGCGCTGGCGGCCGTCATCGCGCCCGAGCTGCTCATGAGCCAGGGCGCGCTGATCCAGAGCCTGGCCGATGCGCGCCTGCCCGCCGCGCTGGCGGCCAGCGCCTACTATTTCTGGCGCCGCAGCATCCTGGGCACCATCGTCGTCGGCATGGCGGTGTATCTGCCGCTGCACATCGGCCTGGGCTGGTGAGTTACCGAGCGGTTACCACGCCGCCTACAATGCGGCGCGATTTCCATCCCCTCCGCAAACCCGCCATGCATATTCTTCGTTTTTCCGACCTCTGCGCCAACGGCCAGGCCCGTGGCCAGCGCGTGTTCATCCGCGCCGACCTGAACGTGCCGCAGGACGACGCCGGCCGCATCACCGAGGACACGCGCATCCGCGCCTCCGTGCCCTGCATACAAATGGCGCTGGATGCCGGCGCGGCGGTGATGGTCACCAGCCACCTGGGCCGCCCCACGGAAGGGCAGTTCAAGCCCGAGGATTCGCTGGCCCCCGTCGCCCAGCGCCTGGCCGAGCTGCTCGGCCGTGAAGTACCGCTGGTGGCCCACTGGGTGGACGGCGTCAGCGTCGCCCCCGGCCAGGTGGTGCTGCTGGAGAACTGCCGCGTGAATGTCGGCGAGAAGAAGAACAACCCCGATCTGGCGCGCAAGATGGCCGCCCTGTGCGACATCTACGTCAACGACGCCTTCGGCACCGCCCACCGCGCCGAGGGCACGACCTACGGCATCGCCGAATACGCAAAAACAGCCTGCGCCGGCCCGCTGCTGGCGGCCGAGATCGACGCCATTCAAACCGCCCTGGCCAACCCGAAGCGGCCGCTGGTGGCCATAGTCGCAGGCTCCAAGGTAAGTACCAAGCTGACCATTTTGCAAAGCCTGGCCAGCAAGGTGGACGGCCTGGTGGTGGGCGGCGGCATCGCCAACACCTTCATGCTGGCCGCCGGCCTGCCCATAGGCAAGAGCCTGGCCGAGCCCGACCTGGTCCATGAAGCCAAGGCGGTGATTGCCGCCATGGCCGCGCGCGGCGCCGAGGTGCCGATTCCCACCGACGTGGTGGTCGCCAAGACCTTCGCCGCCGACGCAGCGGCCACGGTGAAGGCGGCCGGCGAGGTGGCCGCGGACGACCTGATCCTGGACATAGGCCCCGAGACGGCGGCGCGCCTGGCGGCGCAGCTCAAGCAGGCGGGCACCATCGTCTGGAACGGCCCGGTGGGCGTGTTCGAGTTCGACCAGTTCGCCAAGGGCACGGAGACCATCGCCCACGCCATTGCGCAATCGAGCGCCTTCAGCATTGCCGGCGGCGGCGACACCCTGGCGGCCATTGCCAAGTACGGCATCACCCAGGACGTGGGCTATATCTCCACCGGCGGCGGCGCCTTCCTGGAGGTGCTGGAGGGCAAGCAGCTGCCGGCCTTCGAGATCCTGCAAAAGCGCGCCGCGGCTTGAGCGCTGAACCGCGGCGCCGCAAGCAGCGGCGCTTGCGGGCAAAACAACACTATTGCGCCGTGGGATGGTCAAAAACGCATATGCCCCTTGTTTTTGACCACTACCGCATTCAGAATCGTTCCCAAATGTGTGCCACACAAACATTTGTGACCTGCGCACATGACCAATTCAGGAGGGAACCATGTCTTTCATCAAAGCATTCGGGTGGACTGCGGCGGCCGGCGCGGCCTTGGCGCTGGCGGGCTGCGGCAGCGCGCCGATTCCGCTGGCCAAGAATTTCGAACTCACCAGCCAGTACAAGGTACGTTCGGCCGGGCACTGGGAGCTGCTGTCGCGCGACGTCGTGGCGCAGACCCGTGCCACGCTGGAAAAGTCCGGCTACGCCGCCGGCACGCCGCTGCATGTGCTGGCCCCGGCCCAGCCCAGCGCGTTTGACCTGGGCTTTCGCGACTTCCTGATCACCGAACTGGTGCAGGGCGGCGCCACGGTGCACCAGAACCCGGGCGCGGTGCTGGAGGTGACCTACAACACCCAGCTGGTGCGCCACAACAGCGACCGCCCGCACTTCATCCCCGGCCAGTTCACCATGCTGGCCGCCGGCGTCATGGCCGCCTACGGCCTGCGCCACGAGCATCTGGACACCCAGCTGCTGGCCACGCTGGGCCTGACCACGGCGCTGGACTACGCCAACAGCGTCAACTCCGGCGGCCCGACGAATACCGAGATGATCCTCACCACCACCGTCACGCGCGCCGGCCAGTATGTGGCGCGCAAGACCGACGTGTATTACCTCGAAAACGCGGACACGCCGTTGTTCCTGCGCCCCGCGCATTACCGCGCCGTCAACATGAAGGTGGTTTCGCAATGAAGCGCGCACTCGCACTGTCCCTCGTTTCCGCCCTGTTCGCGGCCGGCTGCTCCCAGCAGGCGCCGGTGCTGCGCGTGGAGCCCACCTACCAGGAGGCCGCCAACGCGCCGCTGCTGCAAAACAGCCGCGAGGCCGTGGGTCGCCTGGTGGCCGGCCTGGACGTGGCCGCCACCGGCCCGGGCCCGGTGCTGGTGGCCACCGTGGTCAACGTCAACGACCTGAGCCGCTCCGCGCCGCTGGGGCGCACGCTGTCCGAGCAGTACGCCAACAACATGGCGGCCCTCGGTTTCGACGTCAAGGAAATCAAGCTGCGCGGCGAGGTGTTCGTCAAGGAAGGCGCCGGCGAGCTGCTGCTGTCGCGCGAGATCAAGGACATCG
>JAFEES010000124.1 GCA_018240995.1 Pseudomonadota bacterium
GCCGCTGCTGGAGCTGGCCAAGCGCCTGGAGCAGCAGGCCAAGGGCATGGTGGTGCCGGCCACGCTGTTCGAGAAGTTCGGCTTCAACTACATCGGCCCCATCGACGGGCATGACCTGGATTCGCTCATCCCCACGCTGGAGAACATCAAGGGCCTGAAGGGCCCGCAGTTCCTGCATGTGGTCACCAAGAAGGGCCAGGGCTACAAGCTGGCCGAGGCCGACCCCGTGGCCTACCACGGCCCGGGCAAGTTCGACCCCAGCATTGGCCTGGTGAAGCCCGCCACGCCCCCGAAGCAGACCTTCACCCAGGTGTTTGGCCAGTGGCTGTGCGACATGGCCGAGAAGGATCAGCGCCTGGTGGGCATCACCCCGGCCATGCGCGAAGGCTCAGGCATGGTCGAGTTCCACCAGCGCTTTCCCGGCCGCTACTACGACGTGGGCATCGCCGAGCAGCATGCCGTGACCTTCGCCGCCGGCATGGCCTGCGAGGGCGTGAAGCCGGTGGTGGCCATCTATTCCACCTTCCTGCAGCGCGCCTATGACCAGCTGATCCACGACGTGGCGCTGCAGAACCTGCCGGTGGTGTTTGCGCTCGACCGCGCCGGCCTGGTGGGCGCCGACGGTGCCACGCATGCCGGCGCCTACGACATCGCCTTCGTGCGCTGCATACCGAACATGAGCCTGGCCTGCCCGGCCGACGAGCGCGAATGCCGCCAGCTGCTCACCACCGCCTATGAGCAGGATCACCCCGTGGCCGTGCGCTACCCGCGCGGCGCCGGCGTGGGCGTGGCCCCGCTAGCCGGCCTGGAGGGCCTGCCCTTCGGCAAGGGTGAGCTGCGCCGCAAGGGCAGGCGCATCGCCATTCTGGCCTTCGGCACGTTGCTCTACCCGGCGCTGCAGGCAGCGGAAAAGCTGGACGCCACCGTGGTCAACATGCGCTGGGCCAAGCCGCTGGATGTGGAGTTGTTGCTGCAGGTGGCCGCCGAACACGAGGCCCTGGTGACGGTGGAGGAGGGCTGCATCATGGGCGGCGCCGGCAGCGCCGTGGCCGAGGCGCTGCACGCCGCCGGTGTGCAGCGCCCGCTGCTGCAGCTGGGCCTGCCCGATGCCTTCATCGAACATGGCGACCCGGCCCGGCTGTTGGCCCTGCAGGGGCTGGACGCGTCGGGGATTGAGCGCGCCATTGGCGAGCGCTTTGGCGCGGCACCCCCTGCCGCGCTGCCGCGCGCCGTCGCCTGACCGCACTACGCGACGATTGTTTGCAATGCCGGCTCGATCACCCCCGGTGAGCCGGCGCATGCAGCAATAACTAATTACACTTGATCGGCTCTCATGGCAGCCAGCGATGCTGCCGCCAGCAAGAGTTGTGTTTGGTGATTAATTAATTGGAGATATTGCTCATGGATCGTCGTTCCCTCATCAAAAATGCCGGCCTCGCTGGCGTGCTGGCCGCTGGCGTAGCACCCGCGGTGCATGCCCAGGCGGCATTGCGCTGGCGCATGGCCACCAGCTTCCCCAAGTCGCTGGAAACCCTGCATGGCGCGGGCGTGAAGTTTTCCGAGACCGTGAAGGAGCTTTCCGGTGGCAAGTTCGAGGTTTCGGTGCACGCGGCCGGCGAGCTGATGCCGGCCTTCGGCATCGTCGATGCCCTGGAGGGCGACAACATCGAAATGGGTCTGACCGCGGCCTACTACTACACCGGCAAGGATCCGGTGTTCGCCTTCAGCTGCGCCGTGCCCTTCGGTCTGACCGCTGGTCAAACTCAGGCCTGGAAGGAGCATGGCAACGGCCGCAAGCTGCTCAATGAGGTGTTCGCCAAGTACAACTTCCAGACCTTGAGCGCGCTCAACACCGGCACCCAGATGGGCGGCTGGTACCGCAAGGAGATCAAGTCGCCCGAGGACTTCAAGGGCCTGAAGATGCGCCTGGGCGGCGGCGTGTTTGGTGAATCCATGGCCAAGCTGGGCGTGGTGGCGCAGAACATGCCGGGCGGCGAGGTGTACCAGGCGCTGGAAAAGGGCACGCTGGACGCGGCCGAGTTCGTCGGTCCCTACGACGACGAGAAGCTGGGCTACAACAAGGTCGCCAAGTTCTACTACTACCCCGGCTGGTGGGAGGGCGGCGCCGATCTGGAGTTCTTCATCAACAACAAGGCGCTGGCCAAGCTTTCGCCCGAAAACAAGGCCATCATCAAGGCCGCAGCCGCCGTGGCCTACGCCGACGGCACCTCCAAGTATCAGGTGCTCAATCCGCCGGCGCTCAAGCGTTTGGTGGCCAGCGGCACGCAGCTCAAGGCCTTTCCCAAGGCCGTGATCGATGCCGGCTTCAAGACCGCCCAGGAGGTGTACGCCGAGCACAGCGCCAAGGACGCCACGTTCAAGAAGATCTTTGAGGACATGCGTGCCTTCCAGCGCGACCAGATCCTGTGGAACCGCGTTTCCGAGTTCCCGTTCAACCAATACGTGAACGGCCTCAAGCTCTGAGCGTCCTTGCCGGCGCGGCGCCCCAGTGGTGCCGCGTCGCAAGACCACAAAAAAGCCGCAGTGGGAACTGCGGCTTTTTTTGCGTCCGGGCTATCGCGTCACTTCTTTTGCAGGGACTGCTCCAGGGCCTTCACCGGATCGTCGGCTTCCTGGCCGGATGGCTCGGCAGGAGTTGAGCTGGGTTCCTGGGGTGCGGCGCTGCCGCCCGCTTGGCCTGGCGGCGTGCCATCGTCATAACCCTGGCTCTGCTCGAGGTTTTCCAGCATCTGCGTACCCACGGCGTTCATGTCCACGTCCAGCTTCTTGTCCAGATGGCTGGTCACCAGGCCGGGGAAGGCGATGAGTATGCCCACCATGGTCAGTTGCAGGATCAGGAAGGGAATGGCGCCCTTGTAGATCTGCATGGTGGTCACCGGCTCCATGGTCTTGTGCGTGACGGGGTCTACGTATGGCTTGGCGGGTGCCACCGAGCGCAGGTAAAACAGCGCAAAGCCGAACGGTGGGTGCATGAAAGAGGTTTGCATGTTCACCGCCAGCAGCACGCCGAACCAGATCAGGTCAATGCCCATCTTGTCGGCAATCGGTGCCAGCACCGGCACCACGATGAAGGACAGCTCGAAGAAGTCCAGGAAGAACGCCAGCACGAAGACCATGACGTTCACGAAGATCAGAAAACCGAGCTGACCGCCGGGCAGCTTGGCCAGCAGATGCTCCACCCACACCGGCCCGTCGGCCGCCTGGAAGATCATGCTGAAGATGGTGGCACCCACCAGGATGAACATCACGAAGGACGACAGCTTGGTGGTGGTGGCCAGCGCCTGCTTGAGCAGCGGCATGGTGATGCGCCCGCGCAATGCCGCCATGGTCAGCGCGCCCATGGCGCCCATGGCGCCGCCCTCGGTGGGCGTGGCCACGCCCAGGAAGATGGTGCCCAGCACCAGGAAGATGAGCAGCAGCGGCGGGATCAGCACGAAGGTCACGCGCTCGGCCAGCTTTGACAGCAGGCCCAGGCGCGTGAGCTTGTTGGCGACGGCGATCAGCCAGGCGACGAAGGTGCCGCCGCACATGGCGACGACGATCTTTTCGTCCGTGGGCACGTTGTCCACCGGTTTGTTTTGCAGCCAGCTGTGCACGGCCTCCATGTGCTCGGCCAGCAGCACCGCCACTACGGTGGATAGCAGCGCCAGTAGCGCCAACGAGGTGTAGCCCGCGCTGCCATTGGGCTCGCGCAGGGTGCGTGCCTCGGGCGGCAGGGCCGGCACCATCTTGGGCTTGAAGATGGCCAGGGCCACGACCCATAGGATGTACAGACCCATGAGGGAAAAGCCGGGAATGAAGGCGCCCTTGTACATGTCGCCCACGCTCTTGCCCATCTGGTCGGCCAGCACGATCAGCACCAGCGACGGCGGAATGATCTGCGCCAGCGTGCCCGAGGCGGCGATCACGCCCGCAGTGAGGCTGCGGTCATAGCCGTAGCGCAGCATGATGGGCAGCGAAATCAGGCCCATGGAGATCACCGAGGCGGCGACCACCCCCGTAGTGGCCGCCAGCATGGCGCCCACCAGGATCACGGCCAGAGCGAGGCCGCCGCGCAGCGGGCCAAATACCTGGCCTACGGAGTCGAGCAAATCCTCGGCCATGCCGCTGCGCTCCAGGATCAGGCCCATGAGGGTGAAAAACGGCACGGCCAGCAGTGTCTCGTTGGCCATGATGCCGATCAGGCGCTGCGGCAGCCAGGCCAGCACGGATGCGGGAAAGACGCCCAGCTCAATGCCCACCAGGCCAAAGAACAAGCCGCAGGCGCCGAGGCTGAAAGCCACCGGAAAGCCAAGGATCAAAAAGACAATCAGGCCCCCGAACATGATGGGGGCGAAGTTGGCGGCAATGAATTCCATGGTTTTTGTTGCTCCGCTTGATCAGTGGGCCTGTGGCGTGTGGCCGCCGGCGGCCGCTTGTTGCTGGCGCAGGGCCTCGGCCAGTTCTTCCTCGGCCGTCTTGTCACTGAGCTTGAGCGTGGGGTCAGGGCCCTGGCCCTTGAGAAAAGCAATGCACTTGATCAACTCGGACCAGCCCTGCAGCAGCAGCAGCGTGAAGCCTATGGGCAGGGCCAGCCAGACGGGCCAACGGACCAGGCCGCCGGGGTTGGGCGACATTTCGCCGGAACTGAACTTGCTGGCCACCAGCGGGACGCACAGCCACAGCACGAGCAAACACACGGGCGTGAGGAAAAACACGAAGCCCACGATGTCGATCCAGATCTGCACCTTCTTGGGCAGGCGACTATTGAGCACGTCGATGCGTACGTGGTCGCGGTTGAGCAGGGTAAAGCCCGCCGCAATCAGGAAAGACCAGGCGAATAGATACCACTGCACTTCCAGGTAGGCGTTGGAGCTGGAGTCCAGCGCATAGCGCACGATCGCATTCGCCGCGCTGATGAAGGTCGCGGCAAAGATCAGCCAGATGCAATATTTGCCAATAAAGGCGTTGAGTCTGTCTATGGCCCGCGATAGGGCGAGTAAGGCCTGCATGGTCTCTCTCCAGGGTAGGGATGCGTGTAGCCAGGTGGCGTGCGGCGTTCGCCGCTTGGCCGGTACAGTCGGCAAAACCTGCAGGCCCGTGCACCGGGCGCTACAGGTTTTTACAAGGAACGCATTCTACGGAGGCGTGACCCAGGTCATGCCTGGCCCGGGTGGCTATTTGCGTGGCATTTGCACGCCGTTTGTCGCCTGGGCGCTAATTTGTGTAAGGCCTGATGTTCAGGGCGCAGCCGCCGGGCGCGTCTGCGTATCCTCGGCGGCGCTGTCCGGGTGCGTGGTGGCGGCTTCGTCCGCGCCGTCCACGGCGCCATCGGTGCTGCCATCGGCGCCATTGGCCAGCGCCTGGCGCACGGCGGCCTTGTCGCCGGCGGGGGCGAACTTGCTGTACTTGCCCAGCAGGCCCACCAGCTGGCCATAGATGCGCGGTGCGCCGGCCAGGCATTCGCGCTGCTCCATGAAGTCGGCCTCGCCCGTGAAGTTGCCCATCAGGCCGCCGGCCTCGGTCACCAGCAGGCTGCCGGCGGCCACGTCCCAGATTGATAGGCCGGACTCGAAGAAGCCGTCGCAGTAGCCCGCGGCCACGTAGGCCAGATCCAGCGCGGCGGCGCCGGGGCGGCGCAGGCCGGCGGTGCGCGGCATCACGTCGGCCATCATGGCCAGGTACTGTTTGAAGTTGTCGCCCGGGCGGAACGGAAAGCCCGTGGAGATCAGGCAATCACCCAGCCGCGTGCGCTTGGACACGCGGATGCGCCGATCGTTGAGGAAGGCGCCGCGCCCGCGCGTGGCGGTGAACAGGTCGTTGCGCGAGGGGTCGTAGACCACGGCGTGCTCCACCTTGCCCTTGAAGGCCATGGCGATGCTGACGCAGTACACGGGAAAGCCGTGGATGAAGTTGGTCGTGCCGTCCAGCGGGTCGATGATCCAGACGTAGTCGGAGTGCTTGGCGCCATGCTCGGTGCCCGACTCCTCGGCCAGGATGCCGTGGCCGGGGTAGGCGGTGAGCAGGGTCTCGATGATGGCCTGCTCGGCCGCATGATCCACCTCGGTCACAAAGTCGTTGATCTGCTTTTGCGAGATGCGCACCGCCTCCACATCAAGGGCCGCGCGGTTGATGATGGCGCCGGCGGCGCGGGCGGCCTTGATGGCCACGTTGAGCATGGGGTGCAGATTGGACGACATAGGTTGTGACTAAGGAGCGGGGGCGGCTCGTGGCCGGGGCGTGCGGCCGGCGATGCGGGCGCAAAGCGCGCATTTTAGCCGCGGGCCCCGGATCCTGCTTGGCGCCAGCGGCGACAATCACCGGCCTGCCAGCAACCCGCCTCGCCATGAAAACCCGTTTCATCCTCATCCACACCAGCCATGCCGGCAACGTGGGCGCCGTGGCGCGCGCCATGAAGACCATGGGTTTCGACGACCTGGTGCTGGTGGCCCCGCGCTGGCCCAACGTGCTGCGCAAGGAAGAAACCATACAGCGCGCCAGCGGCGCCCTGGATGTGCTGGCCAACGCGCGCATCGTCGCCACGCTGGACGAGGCGCTCGATGGCGTGAGCCACCTGTGCGCCACGGCCATGACGCCGCGCGACTTCGGCCCGCCCACGCGCACGCCGCGCCAGCATTTCGAGATGCTATTGAAAGGTGAGCTGTCAGCGCTTGATGGTAGGGCGCAAGAGGCCAATTTTGATCTGCGTACCGCGACAGCCCCTCACCCCTCCCTCTCACCAAAGGGGCGAGGGCGACCGGTTGCGCCGGATTTACTCCCTCTCCCTCTGGGAGAGGGTGGGGGTGAGGGCCGGCAGGCTGACCACGAGCATGCGGCTAGTCTAGCCAATACTGCACCCGAATCCGGCATCGCCTTCCTGTTCGGCTCCGAGCGTTTCGGCATGGCCAACGAGGATGTCTACCGCTGCCATGTGGCGCTCAGCATTCCCACCAATCCGCAGTTCGGCTCGCTCAACCTGGGGGCGGCGGTGCAGGTGATTGCCTATGAATGGCGCCAGGCGCTGGGCGGCTACGGCGTGCCCGAGTCCGCGCCCCAGGGCGAGCGCGCCGATGCGGCGCAGGTCACGGGCATGCTGGCGCACTGGGAGCAGGCGCTCACGGCTATCGGCTTTCTCGATCCGGCCGCGCCCAAGAAGCTCATGCCGCGCCTGAACCAGATGTTCAACCGCGCGGCCTTGACGCAGGAAGAAATCCATATCCTGCGCGGTGTCGCCAAGTCCATGCTGCAGGCGGCGCGACCAAACCGCTAGACTGCAAAACCCTTTCGCTACCGCCATTGCCCCTCATGCTTGCCCGCCTGCAATCGGACATCCAGTGCATTCTTGACCGCGACCCGGCCGCGCGCTCGCGCTTCGAGGTGGTCACCTGCTACCCGGGCCTGCACGCCATCTGGCTGCACCTGCCCGCGCACTGGTGCTGGACGCACGGCCTCAAATGGCTGGGGCGCTTCATCTCGCACCTGGCGCGCTGGTTCACGGGCATAGAGATCCACCCCGGCGCGGTGATCGGCGAGCGCGTTTTCATCGACCACGGCATGGGCGTCGTCATCGGCGAGACGGCGGTGGTGGGCGACGGCTGCACCATCTACCACGGCGTGACGCTGGGCGGCACCTCGCT
>JAFEES010000125.1 GCA_018240995.1 Pseudomonadota bacterium
ACGAAGCCTATGGACAGCGTGCGCCGCTGGTTCAGGCCGATCTGCCGCGTCGCGGTTTTCAGCTGGTCGAGGCGGTTGATGATCTGCAGCGCCTGTTCGTAGAACATGCGTCCGGCCTCGGTCAGGCGCAGCGGCCGGATGTTGCGCAGTATCAGCTGCACTCCAAGCTCCTCCTCCAGCAGCTGGATCTGGCGGCTCAGCGGCGGCTGGGCAATGTGCAGCCGCTCCGACGCACGCGTGAAGTTACGCGTATCGGCGACCGCGACGAAGTATTTGAGCTGCCGGATATCCATTAGGGAAAACCATAGGTTCAATGAATTAACGGCGTATAAATCATTGATTCATAAGATTGAAATCAATAACTATACCTTCAGGGTATTGAATCAGACTATTTTAGTGTTGGATGGACTGGGGGTGGAAATAGTCCAATCCAGCCCATGCAACACATTCCACGTTTTCTAGCGGGCACCAGCCCGGTGACCATCGAGCGGGTCGAGACCCTGCTGCTGGACCTGCCGACGATACGCCCGCACCAGCTGTCCATGGCGACCATGAACGGCCAGACGCTGATGCTGGTGCGCCTGCGCTGCTCCGATGGCACGGTGGGCGTAGGCGAGGGCACGACCATCGGCGGCCTGGCCTATGGCGAAGAGTCGCCCGAGGGCATGAAGCTGGCTATCGACACCTACTTCGCGCCGCTGCTGCTGGGCGCCGACGCCAGCCATGTGCCGGCGCTCATGGCCCGGCTGGGCAAGGCCATCCACGGCAACCGCTTCGCCAAGTGCGCGGTGGAGACCGCCCTGTTCGACGCCCTGGGCCAGCGCACCGGCCTGCCCGTGTCCGAGCTGCTCGGCGGGCGCGTGCGTGACCGCCTGCCGGTGGCCTGGACGCTGGCGTCGGGCGATACCGCCAAGGACATCGACGAGGCCGAGCGCATGCTGGCCCAGCGCCGCCACCGCATCTTCAAGCTCAAGATCGGCCGCCGCAGCGTGGCCCAGGACGTGGCCCATGTCGCCGCCATCAAGAAGGCCCTGGGCGAGCGCGGTGTGGTGCGCGTGGATGTGAACATGGCCTGGAGCGAGCTGCAGGCCCGCCGCGGCCTGGCCGGCCTGGTGGATGCGGGCTGCGAACTGGTGGAGCAGCCCGTGGCCTCGGCCGAGGCGCTGGCGCGCCTGAAGGGGCAGTTCCAGATCGCCGTGATGGCCGACGAATCGTTGACCGGCCCGGTCTCGGCCTTTGCGCTGGCGCGTGTGGCCGGGGCTGATGTGTTCGCCGTCAAGACCGAGCAATCGGGCGGCCTGCAGGCCGCGCAACAGGTGGCGGCCATTGCTGACGCCGGCGGCATCGAACTCTATGGCGGAACCATGCTGGAGGGTGCGGTGGGCACGATCGCCGCGGCCCACGCCTTTGCCACCTTCCGCAACCTGCAGTGGGGCACGGAACTGTTCGGCCCCCTGTTGCTGACCGAGGAAATCCTGGCCGAGCCGCTGCGCTACCAGGACTTCGAGCTCACGGTGCCCAGTGGGCCGGGCCTGGGGCTCAGGCTGGACGAGGACCGCGTCCAGTTCTTCCGCCGCGACAAACAGCAGCCGAGCGTCTTCGCTGCAACTGTCGCCGCGCCGGCCATTGATTAACCGCTTTTCACGACCGTTGTTCTTCACTCACCTCATGTTCTTCCAAGGAGATACCCCATGACGACCCAAATTTTCAACACCGCCGAAGTGCAGGACTTTCTGCGCGTGGCCAGCGGCCTGACCCAGGACGGCGGCAGCCCGCGCGCCAAGCAGGTCGTGCACCGCATCCTGTCGGATCTGTTCAAGGCCATTGAAGACCTGGATCTGACGCCGGACGAAATCTGGACGGGTGTGAAATACCTCAACAAACTGGGCCAGGATGGCGAATCGGCGCTGCTGGCGGCGGGTCTGGGTCTGGAGCACTACATCGATCTGCGCCTTGACGAGGAAGACCGCATCGCCGGCATTACCGGCGGCACGCCGCGCACCATCGAAGGTCCGCTGTATGTGGCCGGTGCGCCCGTGCAGCAGGGCAAGGCCCGCCTTGACCTGGACGCGGACGACAATGTTGCCCCGCTGCGTATCCACGGCATGGTTACCGGGCCGGACGGCAAGCCGGTTGCCAACGCACTGGTTGAAATCTGGCATGCCAACTCCATGGGCTTTTATTCACACTTCGACCCCACTGGAGCGCAAAGCCCGTTCAACTTGCGCGGTGCGATCAAGACCAATGCCGACGGCAGCTACGACGCGCTGACCCGCATGCCCGTTGGCTACGGCTGCCCACCGGCTGGCGCAACCCAGCAGCTGCTTGATGCGCTTGGCCGCCACGGCAATCGCCCGGCCCACGTGCATTACTTCGTCACCTCGGACAAGTACCGCAAGCTGACCACCCAGTTCAACATCGAGGGCGATCCGCTGACCTGGGACGACTTCGCTTACGCCACCCGCGAAGGTTTGGTGCCGCATGTGCTGGACAAGACCGGTGGCAAGGCGCTGGGCTTCGAGCAGGATGCCTATAAGGCTATCCAGTTCGACATCCAGCTCACCGCGCTGGTGAACGGCGTGGACAACCAGATCGTCGAGCGTCCCCGCCTGGCCGCCTGACGGCCACCGTGGCGCCGCGCGCGCCACGCCGCATTCCCCACATCGCCTGACTTGCCTGTGCCACGGCGGCTCGACGCCGCTGGCAGGGAGAGCCGCACCCCCAGGAGACCCCATATGACCACCGCAGTTTCCGCAGAGAAATACCAGGACGTAGCAAAGCTACTCCAAGATGCCCTGCAGCACGACGAGGAAAAAGGCCTCTTCCGCTGCCGCCGCGACGTCTTCACCGACCCCCAGTTGTTCGAGCTGGAGATGAAGCACCTCTTCGAGGGCAACTGGGTCTATCTGGCGCACGAGAGCCAGATTCCCGAGATCAACGATTACTTCACCACCTACATCGGCCGCCAGCCCATCGTCATCACGCGCGGCAAGGATGGGCAGCTCAACGCCGTGATCAACGCCTGCTCGCACCGCGGCGCCATGCTGTGCCGGCGCAAGCACGGCAACAAGGGCAGCTTCACCTGCCCGTTCCACGGCTGGAGCTTCAGCAACACCGGCAAGCTGCTCAAGGTCAAGGACGAGAAGACCACCGAGTACCCGGTGCAGTTCAACACCAACGGCTCGCATGATCTGAAGAAGGTGGCGCGCTTCGAGAGCTACAAGGGCTTTCTGTTCGGCAGCCTGAACGCCGACGTGCCGCCGCTGCAGGATTTCCTGGGCGAATCCAAGGTCGTCATCGACCTGATCGTGGATCAGGCGCCGCAGGGGCTGGAGGTGCTGCGCGGCAATTCCAGCTACATCTATGACGGCAACTGGAAGCTGCAGATGGAAAACGGCGCCGACGGCTATCACGTCAGCTCGGTGCACTGGAACTACGCCGCCACCATGAGCCGGCGCAAGGAAGGCGGCACCAAGGCCGTGGATCCGAGCGGCTGGAGCAAGAGCGTGGGCGGCGTTTACGGCTTCGAGAACGGCCACATCCTGCTGTGGACTAAGACCATGAACCCCGAGGTGCGCCCCATCTACAACCGCCGCGAGGAGCTGGCCGAGCGCCTGGGCGTTGACAAGGCGGACGCCATCGTTGGGCAGACGCGCAACCTGTGCCTATACCCCAACGTGTACCTGATGGATCAGTTCTCCACGCAGATTCGCGTGGCGCGCCCGATCAGCGTGGACAAGACCGAGATCACCATCTACTGCTTCGCTCCCAAGGGCGAGAGCGCCGAGGATCGCGCCACGCGCATCCGCCAGTACGAGGACTTCTTCAACGTCTCCGGCATGGGCACGGCCGACGACCTGGAAGAGTTTCGCGCCAGCCAGGCCGGCTATGCCGCCAAGGCCGCGCAGTGGAACGACCTGAGCCGCGGCGCGCCGCTGTGGATCAAGGGCGCCGATGAGAACGCCAAGCGCCTGGGCATGCAGCCCCTGCTCAGCGGCGAGCGCAGCGAGGACGAGGGTCTGTTCGTCTGCCAGCACAGTCACTGGGCCGAGCAGATGCGCAAGGCCGTGCAACAGGAACGTGAAGGAGACCAGGCATGACCGCCGACTACAACGCTATCTGCGCCTTTCTCCACCGCGAGGCGCGCCACCTGGACGACCGTGAATGGGATGCGTGGCTCACGCACTACGCCCCCGGGGTCGAGTTCTGGATGCCCGCCTGGGACGATGACGACCAGCTCACCGAAGACCCGCAGAGCCAGATCTCGTTGATCTACTACGCCAACCGCCACGGTCTGGAGGATCGGGTCTTTCGCATCAAGACCGAACGCTCCAGCGCCTCCCTGCCCGAGACGCGCACCAACCACATGCTGAGCAATGTGGAGGTGCTGGCCGAGCGCGCTGACGCGGTGGATGTGCGCTACAACTTTCACACGCTGGCGCACCGCTACAAGGTCACCGACCATTTCTTCGGCACAGTCTACGCCACGCTCGCCAAGGAGGGCGACGGCTGGCTGATCACGCGCAAGAAGATCGCGTTGAAGAGCGACTACATCCGCCAGGTCATCGACATCTACCACATCTGATGGAGACCACGATGAGCAGCTATTCCATAGCCCTGAACTTCGAGGACGGGGTCACCCGCTTCATCGATTGCGGCGCCCATGAAAAGGTCCTGGACGCCGCCTACCGCAACCGCATCAACCTGCCCATGGATTGCTCCGACGGTGTGTGCGGCACCTGCAAGTGCCACGCCGAAAGCGGCCGCTACGACATGGGGGACGACTACATAGAGGACGCGCTGACCCAGGACGAGGCCGACCAGGGCCTGGTGCTGACCTGCCAGATGGTGCCGCAATCCGATTGCGTGATCTCGGTGCCTATGCCCTCCACGGCTTGCAAGACCGGCACCGCCAAGTTCGCCGCCGGCGTAGCCGACATCGCCGCCTATGGCGATGCCGCCTACGAGCTGGTGCTGGACGTCCCCGAGGATGCGCCCGTGTTCCTGCCGGGCCAGTACGTCAACATCGGCGTGCCGGGCAGCAGCGAGCACCGTTCCTACTCCTTCAGCTCGGCCCCGGGCGACAGGCGCATGACGTTTCTCATCAAGCAGGTGCCCGGCGGGCTGATGAGTGGTTGGCTCACCGGCGCCGAGCGCGGCCAGCAGCTGGAGATGACCGGCCCGCTGGGCAGCTTCTACCTGCGCGCCGTGCAGCGCCCGCTGCTGCTGCTCGCCGGCGGCACGGGCCTGGCGCCCTTCCTGTCCATGCTGGAGGTGCTGGCGCGCCAGGGCACGGACCAGCCCGTGCACATGATCTACGGCGTGACGCGCGACCAGGATCTGGTGCTGGTGGACCGGCTGCAGGACTACGCGCAGCGCATTCCGGCTTTCAGCTTCACCACCTGCGTGGCAGACCCCGAGACCGCGCACGAGCGCCAGGGCTATGTCACCGGCCATATGCCGGCGCAGGTGCTGCATGCCGGCAATGTGGACGTGTACCTGTGCGGCCCGCCGCCCATGGTCGAGGCCGTGCAGAAGCACTTCAAGGCCCAGGGGCTGGAGCCGGCGAGCTTCCACTACGAGAAGTTCACCCCGAACCACCCCAGTCCCGTGCATGTGGAGGCCGGCGCATGAAACAGCGATTCGAAGGCCAGGTGATGCTGATCACCGGCGCGGCCCAGGGCATAGGCGCGCGCGTCGCCGAGCTGGCGGCCGAGCAGGGCGCGCGCCTGGTGCTGGTAGACCGCTCGCCGCTGGTGCAGGAGCTGCGCGCGCGCCTGGCGACGAGCGCCGAGGTGATCGCCATCGAGGCCGACCTGGAGCGCTTCGAGGGCGCGCTCGCTGCCGCCGAGCAAGCCCATGCCCGGTTCGGCCGCATCGACATCCTGGTCAACAACGTCGGCGGAACCATCTGGACCAGGCCCTACGAGCACTACAAACCGGCGCAGATCGAGGCCGAGGTGCGCCGCTCGCTGTTCCCTACGCTGTGGGGCTGCCGCGCCGTGCTGCCCTACATGCTGGAGCAACAAAAGGGCGCCATCGTCAACGTGTCCTCGATCGCCACGCGCAGCGTCAACCGCGTGCCCTATGGCGCGGCCAAGGGCGGGGTGAATGCACTCACGGCCTGCCTAGCCTTCGAGAACGGCGAACGCGGCATACGCGTGAACGCCATCGCCCCGGGCGGCACCGAGGCGCCGCCGCGGCGCATTCCGCGCAACACCGACGCGCAGTGCCGCCAAGACCAGGCCTGGTACCAGCAGATCGTGGACCAGACCGTGTCGAGCACGCTCATGAAGCGCTACGGCACGCTGGACGAGCAGGCCAACGCCATCCTGTTCCTGGCCTCCGACGAGTCGTCCTACATCACCGGCACGGTGCTCCCCGTCGGTGGCGGCGACCAAGGCTGAAACATCACGCAAGACAAGCATCTGGAGACAACCATGAAAACCCTGGACGTCAACCACGTCATAGACAACGCCCGCTTCACGCCCTTTCACTGGATGGTGATGGCGCTGTGCGCCCTGCTGCTGATCTTCGACGGCTACGACCTGTTCATCTACGGCGTGGTCCTGCCGGTGTTGATGAAGGAATGGGGCCTCACGCCGGTGCAGGCCGGCGCTTTAGGCAGCTACGCGCTGTTCGGCATGATGTTCGGCGCCTTCATCTTCGGCCCGCTGGCCGACCGCATGGGTCGCAAGAAGGGCATTGCCATCTGCTTTCTGCTGTTCAGCGGCGCCACCTTTCTGAACGGCTTCGCCGCGTCGCCCACCGAGTTCGGCATCTACCGCTTCATCGCCGGCCTGGGCTGCGGCGGCCTGATGCCCAATGCCGTGGCACTGATGAACGAGTACGCACCCAAGCGCCTGCGCAGCACGCTGGTGGCCATCATGTTCAGCGGCTACTCGCTTGGCGGCATGCTCTCGGCGGGCCTGGGCATCTACATGCTGCCGCGCTTTGGCTGGCAGGCCATGTTCTTCTCGGCCGCCGTGCCCATCGTGCTGCTGCCCCTCATCCTGTGGAAGCTGCCAGAGTCCGTGGGCTTTCTGCTGCGCCAGGGGCGTGAAGACAAGGCCCGCGACATGCTGGCCCGGGTCGCCCCCGGCACGCCCGTGGCTGCCGACACGCGCCTGGTGCAGACGGATGCCAAGGGTGCCGGCGTGCCCATGCTGGACCTGGTCAAGGACGGCCGCGCCCTGGGCACGCTGATGATCTGGGTGGCGTTCTTCTGCTGCCTGCTGATGGTGTATGCGCTGGGCTCCTGGCTGCCCAAGCTCATGGCCACCGCGGGCTACAGCCTGGGCTCCAGCCTGTCCTTCCTGCTGGCGCTGAACTTCGGCGGCATGGCCGGCGCCATTGCCGGCGGCTGGCTCGGCGACCGCTTCAGCCTGCCCAAGGTGGTGGTGGCCTTCTTCGCCGTGGGCACGGTGTCGATCGCCGCGCTGGGCTACAACAGCCCCATGCCGGTGCTGTACCTGCTGATCACCCTGGCCGGCGCGACCACGATAGGCACGCAGATCCTGCTGTACGCCAACACGGCGCAGTTCTATCCGCTGTCCATGCGCTCCACGGGCCTGGGCTGGGCGTCGGGCGTAGGCCGCACCGGGGCCATCGTCGGCCCGCTGCT
>JAFEES010000126.1 GCA_018240995.1 Pseudomonadota bacterium
GAGACCTGGTTCGCCTACGGCCTGGCGCTGTGCTTCCTGCTGGTGCGGCCGCAAGGCCTGTTCGGCGACAAGATCATTGACCGCGTATGAAACACGGGATCAGGAGCCTTGCGAAGTCGGCAGCCGCAGGCTGCGCCCATGTGTACAAGACCAGCGCTCGCGTTTGAGGTCGGAGGAGCAAAAACATGTTTTATCGTGAAAACGGCCAGTTCAAGACCAGCTACGCCGCCGACCAGCAGATCTTTCCCGTGGCGCAGGATCGCCTGGCGGTGCTGGCCATCTTGCTGGTGGCCTTTGTCGCCGTGCCGCTGACGGTGAGCGACTACGGCTTCCAGGCCATCCTGATTCCCTTCCTGATCATGTCGCTGGCCGCGCTGGGGCTGAACATACTGGTGGGCTACTGCGGCCAGATCTCGCTGGGCACGGGCGCCTTCATGGCCGTGGGCGCCTATGCCGCCTACAACCTGCAGGCGCGCTTCGAGGGCATGCCGCTGCTGGTCTCGCTGCTGGGCGGCGGCCTGTTCGCCATGGTGTTTGGCGTGATCTTCGGCCTGCCGTCGCTGCGCATACGCGGCCTGTACCTCGCCGTGGCCACGCTGGCGGCTCAGTTCTTCATGGACTGGCTCACCAGCCGCGCCGCCTGGGTGACGAACAATTCCTCCTCGGGCTCGGTCAGCGCCGGCCCGCTGTCCATCGCCGGCTGGCAGATCGACACGCCAATGGAGAAATACCTGCTGTGCCTGAGCCTGCTGTGCCTGCTGGGCCTGGGCGCCAAGAACCTGGTGCGCAGCTCCATAGGCCGCGAGTGGATGGCCATGCGCGACATGGACGTGGCCGCCGCCGTGATCGGCATACGGCCGATCTACGCCAAGCTGTCGGCCTTTGCCGTAAGCAGCTTCATCGTCGGCGTGGCCGGCGCGCTGTGGGGCTTCGTGCACCTGGGCGCCTGGGAGCCGGCCGCGTTCAGCCTGGATCGCTCCTTCCAGCTGCTGTTCATGATCATCATCGGCGGCCTGGGCTCCATCGTCGGCAGCTTCTTTGGTGCGGCCTTCTTCGTGCTGCTGCCGCTGCTGCTGAACTATGTGCCGCACTGGCTGGGCCTGCCGCTGTCCACGGCCACGGCCACCTACCTGGAGCACATGATCTTCGGTGCCCTGATCGTGTACTTCCTGATCGTAGAGCCGCACGGCCTGGCCAAGCTCTGGGCCACGGCACGCCAGAAGCTGCGCGTGTGGCCGTTCCCGCATTGAATTCACCCCCCGGCAGCTCCGGCAAGACTGCCTCACAACCCCAAGGAGACTGAGACCATGATGTTCAAGAAAGTCGCAATCGCCGCCGCCACCGTGGCTGCTGGCATGGGCGCCCTGCTGGGCACCACCGCCGCACAGGCACAGGACCAGTTCCAGCCACTGCTGGTGTATCGCACGGGCCAGTTCGCGCCGCTGGGCATTCCATGGGCCGACGGCAAGCAGGACTACCTGAAGCTGGTCAACGCCCGGGGCGGCATCAACGGCGTGAAGATCACGTACGAGGAATGCGAGACCGCCTACGACACGGCCAAGGGCGTGGAATGCTACGAGCGCCTCAAGGGCCGCCCCGGCGGCACGGCCAGCTTCGACACCCAGTCCACGGGCATCACCTTTGCGCTGACCGACAAGGCGCCCGGCGACAAGTCCACCATCGTCACGCCGGGCTATGGCTTGTCGCAGTCCGCCGACGGCCGGGTGTTCGAGTGGAACTTCCCGCTGCTGGGCACCTACTGGACGGCCGCCGACTCCATGGTCCAGGACATCCTGAAGAAGGAAAAGGGCAACCTCAAGGGCAAGAAGATCGCCCTGGTCTACCACGACTCGCCCTACGGCAAGGAGCCCATCCCGCTGCTGGAAAAGCGCGCCGCCAAGGAGGGCTTCGAGCTCGTCAAGCTGCCCGTGACGGCCCCTGGCGTGGAGCAAAAGTCCACCTGGCTGCAGGTGCGCCAGCAGCGCCCCGACTATGTGCTGCTGTGGTCGGCCGGGGTGATGACGCCCACCGCCGTGCGCGAGGCCCAGGCCACGGGCTACCCGCGCGAGAAGATCTACGGCATCTGGTGGGCCGGCTCGGATCATGACGTGAAGGACATCGGCGCCGGCGCCAAGGGCTACAACACCGTGACCATCCACAACACGGCCGAGCACGACAAGGTGCACGACGACGTCAAGGCCCAGATCTACGACAAGGGCCAGGGCACGGCCAAGGACGTGAAGGAAGTTGGCGCCATGGCCCACACGCGCGGCATGATGATCGCCATGCTGCAGGTAGAGGCCGTGCGCACGGCGCAGGAGAAGTTCGGCAAGGGCAAGGTCATGACCTCCGAGCAGGTGCGCTGGGGCCTGGAGAACCTGAACCTGACGCAGGAGCGCCTGAACGAGCTGGGCTTCGGCAAGATCCTCAAGCCCGTGAAGACCAGCTGCGACAACCACATGGGCACCGACTGGTCGCGCATCGCGCAGTGGGACGGCGCCAAGTGGGTGGTGGTCTCCGATTGGTACCAGGCCGACAAGGCGCTGATCGACCCGCTGGTCAAGGAGTATGGCGACAAGTACGCCAAGGAGAAAAACATCAAGGTGCGCAGCTGCAACTGATGCCCGGCCCGCGCCACAAGGCTCCTACTTGGTGCGTGGCGCGGCAAGCATCGTCACCCCCGCGCGGGCGGGGTGACGCCAATCAGGAAAACCAGGCCTGCGGCGCATAGCAGATAAGCGCCAGCAGCTATCAAACCATGAGCACCAGGTGACCCCATGAGCGCTGCCCCCCAACCCACCGCCATCCCCGCCGCCAGCCAGCCGCTGCTCGTGGTGAATGGCATCGAAGTCATCTACAACCATGTCATCTTGGTGCTCAAGGGCGTGTCGCTGGCCGTGCCCGCGGGCAGCATCGTGGCCATCCTGGGCGGCAACGGCGCGGGCAAGACGACCACGCTGCGCGCCATCTCCAACCTGCTCAAGGGCGAACGCGGCGAGGTCACCAAGGGCTCCATCGAGCTCGAGGGCGAGCGCATCGAAAACCTCAGCCCCTCCGACCTGGTGCGCCGTGGCGTGGTGCAGGTCATGGAGGGGCGCCACTGCTTTGCCCACCTGACGATCGAGGAAAACCTCATGACCGGCAGCTACACGCGCACCGACAGGGGCGAGATCGCGGCCAACCTGGAGAAGGTCTACAACTACTTCCCGCGCCTGAAGACACGCCGCACCAGCCAGGCCGCCTACACCTCCGGCGGCGAGCAGCAGATGTGCGCCATCGGCCGCGCCATCATGGCCAATCCGCGCATGGTGCTGCTCGACGAGCCCTCCATGGGCCTGGCGCCGCAGATCGTGGAGGAGGTGTTCAACATCGTGCAGGATCTGAACCAGAAGGAAAAGGTCACCTTCGTGCTGGCCGAGCAGAACACCAACATGGCGCTCAAGTACTCCGATTACGGCTACATCATGGAAAGCGGGCGCATCGTCATGGACGGTGCGGCACGGGATCTGGCCAGCAACGAGGACGTGAAGGAGTTCTACCTCGGCATGGGCGGCGGCGAGAGAAAGAGCTTCAAGGAAGTGAAGAGCTACAAGCGGCGCAAACGCTGGCTGGCTTGAATCAATATTCATAGCTACTCGCGCTTATCCCATATGCGCTGGCAGCTGATTTTTCTAATGATGAACATGTCTCGGACATGCTGCCTTCACTCCCTCCCCCACTGGGGGAGGGCGGGGGTGGGGGCCAGCGGCGTTGGCGCCCTGGTACCCGCAGGATGCCGGCGCTCCCGGCCCCCATCCCAACCTTCCCCCAAAGGGGGAAGGAGCCTGAGACAGGTCACCAATCAGGCCATTTTCATCCACCCCTCGAACGCAGACGAAAGCATTGCATGAGCCCGTTCTACGACGCCCTGGAAACCCGCTCCCCGGCAGAGCGCGAAGCCGCCCACATGGCGGCGCTGCCGCGCCAGATCGCCCACGCCCAGCAGGCCAGCCCTGCGTTCGCCAGCATCCTGGCAGGCGTGGACGCGGCCGCCATCACCAGCCGCGCCGCCCTGGCGCAGCTGCCCGTGACGCGCAAATACCAGCTGCTGGAACGCCAGCAGGCCGAGCGCGCGCACAACGCCTTCGGCGGCTTTGCCGGCATAGGCTTTGGCGCCACCATGCCGCGCGTGTTCGCCAGCCCCGGCCCCATCTACGAGCCCGAAGGCGCACGCCCCGACTACTGGCGCATGGCGCGTGCGCTGTACGCGGCCGGTTTCCGCGCCGGCGAGCTGGCGCACAACTGCTTTTCCTACCACTTCGTGCCCGCCGGCTCGATGATGGAATCGGGCGCGCACGCGCTGGGCTGCACGGTGTTCCCCGGGGGCACGGGCCAGACCGAGCAGCAGGTGCAGGCCATGGCCGAGCTCAAGCCCGCCGGCTACATCGGCACGCCCAGCTTTCTGAAGATCATCCTGGAGAAAGCTGCCGAAATGGGCGTGCAGCTGCCCCACCTCACCAAGGCCCTGCTCTCGGCCGAGGCGTTCCCGCCCTCGCTGCGCGACTGGCTGCAAGAGCGCGGCGTGGCCGGCTACCAGTGCTATGGCACGGCCGACCTGGGCCTGATCGCCTACGAGACCAGCGCCCGCGAAGGCCTGGTGCTGGACGAGGGCGTGATCGTGGAGATCGTGCGCCCCGGCACGGGCGACCCGGTGCCCGAGGGCGAGGTCGGCGAGCTGGTGATCACCACGCTGAACCCCGACTACCCGCTGATCCGCTTCGGCACCGGCGACCTGTCCGCCGTGCTGCCCGGCAACTGCCCCACGGGCCGCAGCAACACCCGCATCAAGGGCTGGCTGGGCCGCGCCGACCAGACCACCAAGGTGCGCGGCATGTTCGTGCACCCGGGCCAGGTGGCGCAGGTGGTCAAGCGCTTCCCGCAGGTTGGCAAGGCGCGCCTGGTGGTCAGCGGCGAGATGGCCAACGACCAGATGCGGCTGCAGGTGGAGACGCTCGAGACCGCGCCCGGCCTGGCCCAACTACTGGCCGAGGCCCTGCGCGAAGTCACCAAGCTGCGCGGCGAGGTGGAGATGCTGCCCCCGGGCAGCCTGCCCAACGACGGCAAGGTGATAGAGGACGCACGCAGCTACCGCTGATCGGCTGCCGGCCTGCAAGCCTGGTGTCAGCTGAGCGCGTACACTGCGCGCGCCCGGGCTGGTGCGCAATCGGGCGCGCCCACCCTGAGCCCCTGTGCCACCCCATCCCTTCGTTGCGCGTCTTATTCAAGGAAGCACCATGCACACTACCTTCAAGCTCGCCCTGGGCGCGGCCGCCATCGCAGCCGCCTTTGGCGCATCGGCCCAGTCCTACCCGGCGGCCGGCAAGACCATCACCATCGTCGTGCCCTTCTCGGCCGGCGGCCCCACCGACCGCGTGGCGCGCGACCTGGCCGAGGCCATGCGCAAGCCCCTGGGCGGCATCACCGTCGTTATCGACAACGCCGCCGGCGCCGGCAGCACCATCGGCACGGCCAAGGTGGCGCGCGCCGCGCCCGATGGCTACACGCTGCTGCTGAACCACATCGGCATGTCCACCATTCCCACGCTGTACCGCAAACTGCCGTTCAACGTGCTCAATGACTTCGAATACCTGGGCATCGTCAACGACGTGCCCATGACCATCATCTCGCGCCCGACGCTGGAGGCCAAAAACTACAAGGAGCTGTCCAGCTGGATCGCCAAGAACAAGGAAAAGGTCAACCTGGGCCATTCCGGCCTGGGCTCGGCGGGGCATTTGTGCGGCCTGATGTTCCAGCACGCGCTGCAGTCGCACATGACGCCCGTGGCCTACAAGGGCGCGGCGCCGGCCATCACCGACCTGATCGGCGGCCAGATCGACCTGATGTGCGACCAGACTACCAACACCTCGTCGCAGATCGAGGGCAAGAAGGTCAAGGTCTATGCCGTCACCACCGAGCAGCGCCTGAAGATGCCGTTGCTCAAGGACGTGCCGACGCTGCAGGAAGGCGGCCTCAAGGACTTCCGCGTCACCGTCTGGCACGGCCTGTACGCCCCCAAGGGAACGCCCGCCGCCGTGGTGAAGGCCATCAACGACGCCCTGCAGGTGGCCGTGAAAGACCCTGATTTCATCAAGAAGCAGGAAGGCCTGGGCGCCGTGGTGGTGAGCGACAAGCGCGTGGAGCCGGCCGAACACAAGAAGTTCGTGCAATCCGAGATCGAAAAATGGGGCGTTGTCATCAAGGCCGCCGGCGCCTACGCCGACTGACGTTCGGCCCCTGCGCTCTCAATGCGACGCCCGGCGCCCATGGCCCGGGCGTTTTTCTTGCTGCCTGCGGGTTTGCCTGCTGGTGCCGGGGCCCGGGCCGGCCCTACAAACGGTGCTTTTCCGACGCAATACGGGAGGCACGGATGCAGCACCACAACCCACGCCGCCAGGCTCTGCAAGCCCTGGCCGCCCTGGCCCTGGCACTGGGCTGCAGCAGCGGCGCGCTGGCGCAGGCGCCGTGGCCGGGCAAGCCGGTGCGCATCGTCGTGCCGTTTGCCGCCGGCGGCACCACCGACATCCTGGCGCGCGCCATCGCGCCGGAATTGAGCCGCGCCCTGGGCCAGCAGTTCATCGTGGACAACCGCGGCGGCGCGGGCGGCAACATAGGCGCCGAGCTGGTGGCCAAGGCGCCCGGCGACGGCTACACCCTGCTCATGGGCACGGTGGGCACGCATGGCATCAACCGCGCGCTGTACCGGCAGCTGCCCCACGACCCGATCAAGGACTTCGTGCCCATCACCCTGGTGGCCTCGGTGCCCAACGTCATGGTCATGAACGCCGACAAGGCGCGCGCGCTGGGCATCAACAACGTGCAGGACTTCATACGCTATGCGCGCGCCAACCCGGGCAGGCTGAACATGGCCTCCAGCGGCAACGGCACCTCCATCCACCTGGCGGGCGAGCTGTTCAAGGCCATGACCGGCAGCTACATGCTGCACATGCCCTACCGCGGCTCGGCCCCGGCGCTGCTGGACATGGTGGGCGGCAACATGGACGTGATGTTCGACAACCTGCCGTCGTCCATGGTGCACATCAAGTCGGGCAAGCTCAAGGCCCTGGCCGTGACCAGCGCCGGCCGCTCCGCCGCCCTGCCCGAGGTGCCCACGGTGGAGGAGGCCGGCGGCCCGGCACTCAAGGGCTACGAGGCCAGCTCCTGGTTCGGCCTGCTGGCGCCCGCGGGCACTCCGCCCGAGGTGGTGCAGCGCCTGCAGCAGGAGGTGGCCAAGTCCCTGGCCAGCCCGGCCGTGAAGGAGCGGCTGCTGGCCCAGGGCGCGATTCCCGGCGGCAACAGCAGCGCCGATTTCGCGCGGATGATCGACAGCGAGCACGCCAAATGGGCGCAGGTGGTGAAGACCGCCGGCGCCAAGGTGGACTAATTCCTTTTCTATTGATCCGGCCCAGTGAAGTATTAACCGTTCGCCCTGAGCTTGTCGAAGGGCTTCGACAAGCTCAGCC
>JAFEES010000127.1 GCA_018240995.1 Pseudomonadota bacterium
AACAGCAGCAGGCACAGCGCGATCTCGGCGCCGGCCAGCCAGTTGCCGGGGGGCGCGTCGCTCCAGGCGCGCACCACGCCCTCGGTGAAGTACAGCCACACCATCAGGCTGACCCAGCGGTAGGTGTACATGCGGCGCTTGAGCAGCCCGGCCAGCGGCCAGGCCAGCGGCAGGGCCTTCAGCGCCAGCCACGAGCCGCCGGGGCGCAAGGGGCTAAGCCACAGCTCCCAGGCCAGGCTGAGCACGATCAGCCCCAGCAGGCTGCCCACGGCCAGCCAGCGCGTGGCGGCGACATCGGTGTTGACGGGAGGGGGCAGGGGGGCGGATTGAACATGCATGGGGCTGGCATCATATCGGCCATGGCGTTTTCCCTTAATACCACTACGCAGCGCATCGAGGCATGGTGGGTGCAACTGTCGCATTTCCCCTGGCGCACCACGGCGCACATGCTGCGCGAGCGTTTTCGCGAGGATCGCCTGGGCCTGACGGCCAGCAGCCTGACCTTTACCACGCTGCTGGCGCTGGTGCCGTTCTTCACCGTGGCGCTGGCGGTGTTCGCGGCGTTTCCCATCTTCGGCAAGATGGAGCAGATGCTGCAGCGCTGGCTCATCGACAGCCTGGTGCCGGACAGCATCTCGCGCCCGGTGCTGGGCTATCTGACGCAGTTCTCGGCCAAGGCCAGCGGCCTGGGGGTGGCGGGGTTTTCGGTACTGATGGTCACGGCGCTGGCGCTGATACTGACGATAGACCGCACGCTGAACAACATCTGGCGCGTGCGCCGCCTGCGCCCGCTGGGCCAGCGCGTGCTGATCTACTGGGCCGCCATCACGCTGGGGCCGCTGGTGCTGGCGGCCAGCCTGGCGCTGACCAGCGCCATCGCCGGCGCCGCCTCGCGCGGCCTGGGCGCCACGCTGCCCGGCGGCGCGCGCCTGCTGCTGGACGGCATCGAATTTCTGCTGCTGGCCGCCGGCGTGGCCGCCATGTACCGCTACGTGCCCAACACCCAGGTGCACTGGCGCGACGCCTGGGCGGGCAGCCTGTTCGTGTCGCTGGGCATGGAGCTGGCCAAGAAGGGGCTGGGGCTGTACATCGCATCCGTGCCCACGTATTCGGTGATCTACGGCACCTTCGCCACGCTGCCGATTTTGCTGCTGTGGATCTACGTGGCCTGGGTCATCGTGTTGCTGGGCGCCGTGGTGGCCGCCTACCTGCCCAGCCTGCTGGCGGGCGTGGCGCGGCGCGCGGGCGGGCAGGGTTGGGCCTTCCTGCTGGCCGTGGAGGCGCTGCAGCGGCTGCACGCCGCGCGCGTCCAGGCGGCGCATGGCCTGACGGCCCTGCAACTGGCGCAGCAGTTGCGCGTGGACGTGCTGCAGCTGGAGCCGGTGCTGGATGCGCTCACCGGCCTGGACTGGGTGGTGCAGGTGAACGAGACCGCCGCCGGCGCGCCGGACGCGGTGGATGCGCGCTATGTACTGCTGGCCGACCCGCCCACCACGCACATGGAACCGCTGGTGCAGCGCCTGCTGCTCACGCGCAGCGAGGCTTTGGAGCGCTTTTGGGCGAATACCGGGCTGGAGGTGCTGAAGCTGGCGGATGTGCTGGAGCGCGGGCAGGTGACGGGGATGCCGCCGCAGTCACTATTGAAAAGATAGCTACTGACGGCTGTGTCTGCTGCTCTATCGCGGTTGTGTGAGCAGACATTTTCAGCTGGCGTGCAGCGTTTGCCTGGCGCGGGATTTAGCTCCTTCCCCCTCTGGGGGAAGGTTGGGATGGGGGCCGGAGCGCCAACATCTTGAATGCATGAAGGCGTGAGTGTCGCTGGCCCCCACCCCCACCCTCCCCCAGAAGGGGAGGGAGAAACAGCCGCACGCGTTGCCGTGACGTCGAGTGGTCAGGGTGCCTCGCCTGCCTGACCCATAAAGCTGCGCTGCAAAATCCCCCGCAGCATGCTACCCAGCAGCGGCTGCAGCCCGTCCGCGCCCTGGCCATAGTCGCGCAGGGCGGCATGTAGCGCCTCCCAGTGCGCGGCCACCGTGCCCGTGACCTCGGCCTGCCAGCGGGCGCCCAGCTCTTGCGCCTGCTCGGCGGGCACGCGGCCCAGGTGGGACAGCACCAGGTAGCGCGTGCAGGCGGCCTCGGCCATGTGGTGCAGCAGGTCTTGCGTGGCCTCCTGGCGCTGATCCTCTTTTTTCAGGTTGCGCACGGCCCAGGCGGCGGTGCCGCCCAGCAGCGCGCCCAGGGCCGTGCCCAGGCCCAGGGTCAGGCCGCCGGTGCCTAAGTCGATCATCGCGCCCACCTTGGCGCCGGCGGCCGCGCCCGCGGCGGCGCCGGCGGAGGTGCCCACGGCCAGGGCCTTGCCGTCGCCGCTGCGTTCGGGCGCGGCGGTGTTCGGCGGGGGCAGCTGGCGCGGCTGCTGCCAGGCCGCGTCACCCAGGCCATGCAGCTGCGCCAGCCGGGCGTCCAGGGTTTGCAGCAGTTGGGCGTAGCGGGCGGCGTCATGGTCGCCGGCCACCAGGGCGGCGCAGGCGTGCAGGTGCTGGGCCAGGGCCTGCAGTGATTGGGTGAACAGCGCCTCGCTGCGCGCCTGCCAGGCAGCGCCCAGGCGCCGCAACGCCTGCTGCCGCTCGGGCAGCAGGGTGGCCAGGCGCTGGAACAGCAGGCCGTCCTGCACCCAGCTGGGGCCCCAGTCCAGCGCGCCGATGCGCGCCGCGGGGGCGGACTGCCAGGCCGTTGGCGTGGCGGGGGCGGGTGCGTCGCCCCAGGTGATCACGGCATCCACCGCGCCCGCGATGTCTTCGGGTTGCAGCAGGCGCAGGCGGTCGCCGTGTGCGCTGGCCATGGCGCCGTGCTCGGCGTGCAGCGCCAGCAGGGTGCGCAGGGCCTGCTGCTGCGCCGGCGCGGTGCAAAGCAGGCCTATGGCCAGGTCGCCGGGCAGGGTCTGGCGCAGCGTGTCGAAGTCGCTGCCGTCCACGTCCAGCGTGCAGTGGCGCGCCAGCCGCGCCTGCCGCCAGCCGGCCCAGGCGGCCAGCAGCAGGCGCGGCGCGATTACCACCAGGGCCAGCAGGCCGACATACATCCACACCCAGCGGGCGCCGGCCGCGCCCTCGCCGGCAAAGTTCTGCGTGGCGGCAATCTCCTGCAGCGAAAACGGCGTCAGGCCGAACAGCAGCGTCAGCGGCGCGAACAGCAGACCGACGATGGCGTGCACCTGGGCCGCGTCGAGGAAGGTGCTTTCCCAGCCGAAGCGGTAGCTCACCACCAGGCCGCGCAGCAGCAGCGACAGCGCCAGCCCCATGGCCCAGGCGGCGGCGCACAGGTGCAGCACGGCGCTGGCCTGCTGCGCGAAGCGCGGCAGCGTCAGGGCCGACCAGCGCAGGTAGAAGTCGGCCGCAATGCGCGCCGGCAGGCTGCGGCGCGCGTTGCCGCCGGGGGCCTGGCGCCGCAGCAGCCAGCGCTGCAGCGCCGCGAACGCTGTAGGCGCTCCATGCCCGTCGCCGGCGCCGCGCCAGGCGTGCCAGGCCAGCAGGGCGTAGATGGCCAGGTTCCAGCCCAGCACCAGCAGCAGCGGCGGTGAGAGCAGGTCCACGCGGTGGGCGTTGGCGACGCGGTCCAGCACCAGGCCCAGCAGCAGTGCCAGCAGCGGCAGGCCGCGCGCCAGCCAGCGGCCCTGGGCGCCGGGCTGCTGCAGCGCGGCCAGGGTGGCGTCGCGCCCCGCCGCGCGGGCGAGCACGGCGCGGGATCGCTGCAGCAGCACGTCGGCCGCGCCCACGCGCTGCACGCCGCGTTCGCGCGCGGCCTGCACGGCGTGGCGCGTGGCCTCGTCCCACTCGGTCTGGCTGACCAGGGCGCGCTGGTCGTCCACGCGCTCCAGGGACTGGGCGAGTTCTATGGTGCGCAGCTCTTGCCAGCTCAGGCGCATGTCCAGCCTCTGTTATCCATGGCGCTGTGCGTCATCGGCGTGGTATGAAGGCTGGGCCTCACGACAGCACCAGCGCCGTCATTCCCGCGCAGGCGGGAAGCCAGGGGCGTGGCCGGGGAGCACTGGATCCCCGCCTTCGCGGGGATGACGATGCCAAAGCTAGGGGGGAGCCCAAACAGATTCATTTCAGGTTAGATCTTGCGCCGCCGCCACCCCATGTAGCACGGCGCCCTCCAGTGTCGCAGGGTAGGGGCCGGCGACATAGTCACCGCAGGCCTGCAGGCCGGGCGCGACATGGCGCGGCGGGCGCGTCAGGGCGGGCGTGCAGGCGAAGGTGGCGCGCTTTTCGACCACGGTCTGCACCAGGCGCAGGCCGGGCAGGGCCAGGTCTTCGGCGGCCTGGGCCAGCACCTCGCGCTCCAGCTGGGCGCGTTCGCCCTCGAAGGCGCTGACCACGAAGGCCAGCAGGCCGAGCGAGCCGTCGAGCCGCGCGCGGTCGAACACGAACTGCGCCGGGCATCCCGGGCGCGGGCGCAGCGCCAGCATGGGGTGGGTCAGCAGCGCGGCGGCGGCGTCGGGCAGCTCTAGGTACACGGTGGCGATGGCGCCAAAGCGCAGGGCCTGGGCGCAGGCGGCCCAGGCCTGCAGGGCGGGGGCGTAGCGGGTGTCGGCCTGGGCCACCAGGCGCGCGGCCTCGGTGCTGCTGGTGGCGAGCAGCACGGCGTCGAATGGCTCGCCGTCCAGGCGCCATCCGGTGCCCTCACCCTGTGCGAGCTGCTGCACGCGCCGGCCCAGGTGCACGGCGTGGCCGCGCTCCTGCAGCCAGCGCGCGGCGGGCTCGGGAAACAGCGCGCCCAGGTCGCGCCGCGGCAGCAGCAGGTTGGAGCCGCCGCGGCCGGCAAACAGGCTGTCGCGCAGCACGCGCAAAAACACCTGGCCGCAGGCCTCGCGCGCCGGGGTGTTCAGTGCCGAGACGCACAGCGGGTCTATGAATTCATCGATGAGCCGCCCGGGCAGGCCGGCGCACAGGTCGGCCACGCTGCGGCCCGGCGGGCATTGAAAGCCGGCCAGGCGCCAGCGCGCCGCGCGTGCCAGCAGGGCCAGGCGCTCGCGCCAGCTCCAGCCGCGTGCGCGGGCCATGCCGGCCAGCGCATCCCAGGGCGGCGGTGCATCGGGCAGCCGCAGGCCGCTGCCGTCGGGAAAGAGCAGCGCGAGCGGCAGGCGCAGCAGGGCGGATTCGGGCTCCACGCCCACGGTGCGCATCAGGCGCAGGCATTCGGCGTAGGCGCCTATCAGGATGTGCTGCCCGTTGTCCAGCTGCACGGGCGTGCCGTCGGCACGCCGCGCGGCCACGGCGCGGGCGCGCCCACCCAGGGCACGCCCGGCCTCGAAGACCGTGACGGCGTGGCCCGCCTGGGCGGCCTGCACGGCCGCGGCCATGCCGCCCCAGCCGGCGCCTATGACGGCGACCTTCACATCAGACCTAGGGCTTGAACCTTCCAGGCCAGCCAGAACTTGCGCAGCGGCGTGAGGCTGGTGCGCTGGTGCAGCACCTGGAAGCCGTCGGCCTCGATCTCGCGCAACAGGGTGCGGTAGATGCTGGCCATCATCAGGCCGGGCTTTTGCGCGCGCCGGTCTGCGTCGGGTAGCAGGGCCAGGGCCTGGTCGTAGAACAGGTGGGCGCGCTCGGCCTGGAAGCGCATCAGCGCGGTGAAACGCTCGGAATAGGTGCGGTTGCTGATTTCATTGGCCGTGACCTCGAACTGCTGCAGCTCGCTGACCGGCAGGTAGATGCGCCCGCGCATGGCGTCCTCGCCCACGTCGCGGATGATGTTGGTGAGCTGGAAGGCCAGGCCCAGCTTGTGCGCGTACTGCGTGGTGGCGTCCTGGGTCTGGCCGAAGATGTGCGCCGCCACCTCGCCCACCACGCCGGCCACCAGGTGGCAGTAGCGCTGCAGGCTGCGAAAGTCGGCGTAGCGTGCCTGCTCCAGATCCATCTGGCAGCCCTCGATGACGGCCTGCAGCTGATCCTGCCGCAGGCCATGGGCGGGCACATGCGGCATCAGCGCC
Source organism: Pseudomonadota bacterium (assembly GCA_018240995.1). Classification (GTDB taxonomy): domain Bacteria; phylum Pseudomonadota; class Gammaproteobacteria; order Burkholderiales; family Burkholderiaceae_C; genus Alicycliphilus. The sequence continues at coordinate 5,990 of JAFEES010000127.1, forward strand.
TGCATCACCGGGTGGCTGGGCTGGCCGGCGAATGACTTGGCCACCTCGTCCTGCCACCAGGCCAGCTTGGCGCGCGCCACGCCGGTGTCGCTGACCTCGTCCACCACATCGTCCACCTCGCGGCAAAAGGCATAAAAGGCGGTGATGGCGGCGCGCCGTTCCTTGGGCAGGAACAGGAAGGCGTAATAAAAGCTGCTGCCCGAGGCGGCGGCCTTTTCTTGTGCGTATTGTTCTGGGGTACTCATCGCGGGGCGGGGGTGGCTGGGCGGCGATTGTCCCATGGGCGCCACGGGCTCAATGCCGCAGCGCCACCAGGCCAAAGCCCGCGGCCAGCCCCAAGCCGTGCGCCAGCGTGGCGGCCACGGTCAGCGCCAGCGCGGGCTTCAGGCGCCAGGGTTGGCGTGCGCGCGCCAGCAGCAATGCGGCCGCGGTCAGCGACAGCGGCAGCGACACCAAGCCCCACAGCGCCTGCGCCGGTGGTATCAGCAGCCATGTACTGAACGCCAGCCAGCCATGCGCGGCCAGCACCAGGGCGAGGTAGGCCCAGGCCGCGCCCATGGGGCCCAGGCGCACGGCCAGCGTGCGCTTGCCTACGCGCGCGTCGGCCTCGGCGTCGGGGCAGCCGTTGATCAGCAGCAGCGCCGCCACCAGCAGCGCCAGGCTCAGCGCCGCGCTGGCGGGGATGATGAAGAACTGGCGCCGCTGCACATAGTCGCTGCCCAGCACCACCAGAAACCAGGCGCCGGCGACCACCGGCTCGCCCAGCCCGCGTGCCATCAGGCGCAGCGGTGGGGCCGAATAGGCCCACACCAGCAGCAGGCCGGCCAGGCCCAGCAGCAGCACGCCGCCGGCGGTCTTCACGGCCAGCAGCAGGCCGGCGGGTACCAGCACCAGCAGTAGGGTACGGGCCAGGGCCGCGGTCTGGGCTTCGGTGACGGCGCCGCTTTGGATCAGGCGCGAGCCGCCGGTAAAGGGGTAGATGCCCTGGGTGTTGGCGGCGTCGGCGCCGCTTTTTGCGTCGTGCAGGTCGTTGAGCACATTGCCTGTGGCATGCGCCAGCACCGCCAGCAGGGTGGCGGCGGCCGCCAGCCGCCAATCGATCCCGCAGCCGCAGGCGGCGGCCGTGGCCGTTCCCAGCACGCAGGCGACCACGGTGAGCAGCAAGAATGCCGGGCGCGTCATGCGCCACAGCAGGGCCGGGGACGGCGCGCCGGGCTTCATCTACATCGCCAGCGCGCGCGCGGCCATGCGCAGCCAGTCCAGAGGCCGTAGCACCGGGCGCTGGCACAGGCTGGCGCCTTGCAGGGCCTCGATCTTGTCCAGGATGCGCAGGCCGCCCTGCACCACCAGGCGCAGCTCCCAGCCGGTGCGCCCGGGCAGGCGGTGCACCAGTGGTGCGCCCTGCAGCATCAGGGCGCGCGCCCAGGCGGCGCAGTCCAGGACCAGGCGGTCGCT
>JAFEES010000128.1 GCA_018240995.1 Pseudomonadota bacterium
ACGGTGCTGCTCATGCAGCGCGTGACCTGGTACGGCCCAACGCGGCGAATGCCCTTCTCGCGCAGCGTGTCGGCGGCCTCGATCTGATTCGCCGGCGAGCCGCCGCCCGAGCCCATGATCAGGCCGGTGCGCGGGTGGCTGACTTGGGCCGGCGTCAGGCCGGCTTGCTTGATCGCGTCTTCCAGCGCGATCTGCGCGTAGGCCGCGGCGTCGCCCATGAAGCGCAGCTGCTTTCGGTCTATGCGCGCCTCGATGTCGATCTCGGGCTGGCCGGCCACCTGGCTGCGCAGGCCCAGCTCGGTGAACTTCGGCGCCGCCTTGATGCCCGAGCGCCCCTCGCGCAGCGAGGCCTCCACGGTCTGCAGATCGTTGCCTATGCACGAGACAATGCCCGCGCCCGTGATCACCACCCGTTGCTTGCTCATGCTGCGGCTCCCGCTCACTGGCCCTCGCGCAGGAACAGCCCCACGCGCAGGTCGTTGGCCACGTAGATTTCCTTGCCATCGGCCAGCAGGCGCGCATCGCCGATGGCCATGTTCAGCTTGCGCTTGATGACGCGCTTGATGTCGATCTCATAGGTCACCAGCTTCACGTCGGGGCCCACCTCGCCGGTGAACTTGACCTCGCCGGCGCCAAGCGCGCGGCCCCGGCCCGGCAGGCGCAGCCAGGTCAGGTAAAAGCCGATGAGCTGCCACATGGCGTCCAGCCCCAGGCAGCCGGGCATCACCGGGTCGCCCTGGAAGTGGCAGGCGAAGAACCATAGGTCGGGCTTCACATCCAGCTCGGCCACGATCTTGCCCAGGCCATGCGCGCCGCCTTCGCTGTCGATATGCGTGATGCGGTCGAACATCAGCATAGGGGGCAGGGGCAGGCGACCGCTGTCGGGGTTGAACAACCGGCCCTCGCCGGAAGCAATCAGTTGTTCGTAGGAAAAGGAATCAGCCATTGTTGCTTGTACTTGTGGAGTGAGGCCCGCCGCGCAGTCCTGGAAAAGCAGCCATTATCCAGCGTCCCGGCGACATGGCCATATAAACCGCTGCAAGGAATTGTCCATTGCGCGCCGCGTCGTCAATGGCGGCGCCGGCGCAGCCAGGCCCAGGCGGCCAGGCCCAGGCCCAGGGCCCACAGCGGCGCCAGTCCCCAACGCGACACCCACCAGGCATAGGGCGTGACGGCGCCGCCGCGCCCCTGCACCTGGGCGTCGAGCACCTTGCGCTGGAAGGCCGGCAGGCGATAGGTGACGCGCCCGCGGTGGTCGATCACGGCCGTGGCGCCGGTGTTGGTGGCGCGCAGCATGGGGCGCTCGAACTCCAGCGTGCGCAGGCGGCTGATGGCCAGATGCTGGTCAATGGCCACGGTGTCGCCAAACCACCCGATGTTGCTCATGTTGGCCATGATGGTCGGGGCGCTGTCCGGGTCGCGAAAGCGCGCGCCCAGCTCCTCACCAAACAAGTCCTCGTAGCAGATATTGGGCGCGATGCGCTCGCCCGCCCAGGGCAGCGAGGGCTGGCCCAGGGCGCCGCGGTTGAAGTCGCCCAGCGGGATGTGCATCATCTCGGTGAACCAGCGGAAGAACGGCGGTATGAACTCGCCAAACGGCACCAGGTGGTGCTTGTCGTAGCGGTAGGGCCGCGCCAGGCCCGGCGCAAAGCCGAGCACGGAGTTGGTGTAGCCCTGCTCCATGTTGCCCAGCGGTATGCCCACCAGCAGCGCCTGCCGGCCCTGGGTGAAGCGCGCGGCGATCTCCTCCAGGTAGCCGGGCACGAGCTGCTCGGGCAGCAGCGGTATTGCCGTCTCGGGCGCCACCACCAGGGCGGCGTTGGTGAAGCGCACCTGCTCGTAATACCAGTGCAGGGCCAGGGGCACGCCGCTGCCGGGCTGGAACTTCTCGTCCTGCGGGATATTGCCCTGCAGCAGCGCCACGGACAGGCTGCTGTGCCCCTCGGCCGGTGCGCCGCAGCCATCGACGGCGCAGTGGCGCTGCCAGGCCAGGCCGGCCCAGGCCAGCAGCAGCAGGGCCAGGCCGGCCCACCAGCGCCCCCGGCGCAGGTCGCCCGGGCGCCACTGCGCCAGGCCCATGGCCAGGGCGGCGGCCACGAAGCCCATGCCGTACACGCCCACGCCGCGCGCCAGCACCGCCAGCGGCCCATCGACATGGGCGTAGCCGCCCGCGCCCCAGGGAAAGCCCGTCCACCACTGGCCGCGTGCCAGCTCGGCCAGCAGCCACAGCGCAGCAAAAACAATAGCTGCCAGCGCCCTGCAATTGGGCGCTACACGCCAAAACAATGCTGAAACTGCCGCGTAATAACTGCCCAGGAAGGCCGCCAGCGCCAGCACCGCCAGCGCCGCCAGCGGCGCCGCCAGGCCGCCATAGGTGTGCATGGAGATGAACAGCCACCAGAAGGTGCCAACCAGCCAGCTGGTGGCAAACAGCCAGCCCAGCAGGGCCGCGCGGCGCGCCGAGCCGGCGCCAAGCAGCACGCGCGCCAGCAGCGCCAGCGACAGGATCTGCAGCCACCACAGCGGCTGCCCGCCCAGGCTGCCCGGCCCCGGCCAGGCCAGCGACGCGGCCTGCGCCACGCCCGCGCCCAGGGCCAGCAACCAGGGCAGCGGCCCGCGGCGCGCGGCCGGGGCCTGGAAAAACATGGCGCCCACCATCAGGAATCAGTCGCCGTCTCGTCTGCCGCCGCCGGCGTGACCTTGAACCAGCGCACCAGGCCGCCCTTGGTGTGCAGCACCACGAAGCGCAGGCCGCCCAGCAGCAGCACCTCGCCCTTGCGCGGCACGCGGCCCAGCTCATGTGCGATCAGGCCGCCTATGGTGTCGAAGACCTCATCGGGGTCACTGGAGCGCAGCGTCACCTCGAAGGCCTCGGCCACCCGCTCCACCGGGGTCTCGCCGCTGACGCGGTAGCTGTGGTCGGGCAGGCCGAAGATGTCGCCCTCGTCCTCGTGGATGTCGAACTCGTCCTCGATCTCGCCGACGATCTGCTCGATCACGTCCTCGAAGGTCACCAGCCCGGCGATGCGCCCGAACTCGTCGATGACGATGGCCATGTGGTTGCGCGTGCCGCGGAACTCGCGCTCCAGCGCCTGCAGGCCCTTGCTCTCGGGCACGAACAGCGCCGGGCGCACCAGGTTGCGCACGTTCAGCTCGGGCGAACGCCAGAGCTTGAGCAGATCCTTGGCCAGCAGGATGCCGATGATGTGCTCGCGCTCGCCCTGGTACACGGGAAAGCGCGAGTGCGCCGTGCGCAGCACCTGGTACATCAGCGCGTCCAGCGGCGCGTCTATGTCCAGCATGTCCATGCGCGGCGCGGGCACCAGCACGTCGGCGGCCGTCATCTCGGCCATGCGCAGCACGCGCTCCAGCATCACGCGCTCATCGCTGTTGATGACCTGGTTGTCCTCGGCATCGGCCAGGGTGGCGATGAGCTCGGCGGTGGAATCCGGCCCGGGGCTGATGAATTCGACCAGGCGCTGCAGCAGCGTGCGCTTGTCTGGCCTGGCAGGCGGGCGCGCAGGATAGGGGTCGGACACGGGGCTGTGCAGGGCTTGCGGTAGTGACAACAGGCCCCAAGGATAGCGGATCGGCCCGTGGCCGCCAGCCGCGGCGGCCCTACTCGGCCGCCTGGTGGCGCCCGTCGCGCACGCCCTGGCGGATTTCCTGCACGTCGGCCAACAGGCGCCAGAACTGGCGCGCCTGCTTCTTCAGCTGGTAGTCCACCTCACCGAACTGCTCGGCCCAGATCTCGGACACGCGCGTGTCCAGGCCCGCGGGCGGCAGCTGCAGGTAGGCCTGGGACTCGGAGCCGTCCTGGTGTACCGTGGCGCCGGCGCTGCGTGCGATGCGCAGCATGGCCGTGTTCTCGGTCAGCGCGTGGATGAACATCATGCGCACGCCGCGGTTGCGCGCCAGGGTCACGGCGCGCTCGAACAACAGTCCGCCATAGCCGCGCCCGCGCGCGCCGGGAAATACCGAGACACCGAACTCGGCGCAGCTTTGCGTCTCCTCGGACTGGGCGAAGGCCACATGGGCCATGGCGATGAGCTGCAGGCGGCGGTTGAAGATGCCAAACACCTCGTCGCGCTCGAAGTCCAGCAGCTGCACGTAGCGCTGCACCTGCTCGTCGCTGGCCTGGTAGCCAAAGCGCAGGTAGCGGTCGCGTTCGGACAGTTCCAGCAGATGCGCGGCGATGCGTTCGCGGTGCTGCGCGCCCAGGGCGCGTATGGGTACCAGGCTGTTCATGGAGAAGCCTCGATGAGCCTGCCGCCCGGCGGGCAGCAGCATGTGGCGGCCGGCAAGCAAAGTAGCGCGCAGCCATTGGTGGGGAAGAAGCATGATGCGGCGAATTCTAGGGTTTTCCCTAGGTTGTGCGCATGCATATGTTGCATTGCAACATGTTTTGCCATGGTTTTGCCTGTTGGAGGAAATAGGTCATCACGCATACTTCGACGCCGTAAACCGCTCTATTTACTGTAGTGCAAGTGGCTGCAGCCCAGCCGCGCACATCACACCGGCACGGCCGTGGTGGCCTTGACCCTGTCGAGCACGAAGCTGGTCTTGCAGTCCTGCACGCTGGGGTGCTTGAGCAGGGTGTCCATGATGAAGCGGCTGTAGTGCGCCATGTCGGCCACCACCACGCGCAGCAGGTAGTCCATCTCGCCGGTCAGCGCGGCGCATTCCACCACCTCGGGCCAGGTCTGCACGCTGGCGCGAAACAGATCCATGGGGTTGCGCTTGTGGCTCTCGGTGTGTTTTTCCAGGCGCACGTTGAGGTAGGCGGTCAGGCCCAGGCCCACGCGCTCGGGGCGCACCAGGGCCACGTAGCGGTCGATCACGCCCTCGTCTTCCATGCGCCGGGCGCGGCGCAGCACGGCGCTGGGCGACAGGCCGACCTGCTCGCCGATCAGGTCGTAGGTCTCGCGGCCGTTGTCCTGCAGGCGGCGCAGGATGGCGCGGTCCAGCTTGTCCAGGGCAATGGTGCGTTCGCTCATGGCGGGATTTTAGGGTGGCGGCCTTCACGCTTTGTCACAACCTGTGGTGCTCCGGCAATGCGGCCTTTACGCGCCGCGCGCCAAATGGGCATGCAGGCGCCATACCGGCCTGTGTCCACACCATGATCCAAAGAAAGAGGTGAACCATGAACCGCGCGTCTGTTTTGCACGCCCTGATGGGCTCGTCCGGCGCGGCGGTGACGCTGGCCCTGGCCGCCTGTGGTGGCGGCGGCGGTGGCGATGGCGTCAATCCCGCGCCCCCCGGCACGCCGCCCACGCCCGGCCCCATCGCCCTCGCGCAGCGCAGCGCCGCCGCCACGGCCACGGCGCAGGGCAGCGGCAACGCCTGCGCACCGATACGGCCGTTCCACTGGCAGGTGGGCGACAAGAGCGGCGGCCTGGCCTCGGGTTCGGTGCAGACGGGCGGCGGCGCACCGGTCTACACGGGGGCCTCGGTGATGAGCATCGCCTCGGCCTCCAAATGGCTCTATGGCGCCTACGTGGTGCAGCAGCGCCAGGGGCAGCTGAGCGACGATGACGTGAAATTTTTGACCTTTCGCAGCGGCTACACGAACTTCTCGCGCTGTCTGCCCACCCAGACGGTGGACGGCTGCGAGGCCTACCAGCAAAACGGCGTGCATTCCGACGCCACCGACGGCCGCTTTTCCTACGGCGGCGGCCACATGGAAAAACACGCCAGCCTGAACGGCCTGGGCCCGCTTGACAATGGCGGCCTGGCCGCGGCCGTGCGCGCGCAGCTGGGCAATGACATCGCGCTCACCTACAGCCAGCCGCAACTGGCGGGCGGCGTGGTCAGCAGCGCCGACGCCTACGCCGTCTTCCTGCGCAAGATCCTGTCGGGCGGTCTGATGATGAACGCGGCGCTGGGCACGCACGCCGTGTGCACCAACCCCGCCACCTGCCCTGCGGGCGAGGCGGTCAACACCCCGATCCCGGCCAGCGAGAGCTATCACTACTCCATTGGCCACTGGGTCGAGGACGACCCCGTCAACGGCGACGGCGCGTTCAGCAGCGCCGGCGCCTTTGGCTTCTACCCCTGGATAGACGCGGGCAAGAGCTGGTACGGCATCGTCGCCCGCATGGACAACAGCGGCAACAACGACCCCGGCAACCCGGATTCCGCCGGTCAAGGATTTGCCTCGGCGCGGTGCGGCCAGCTGATACGCAAGGCCTGGATCACGGGCGTGGCGCAATGAGACAGGGCGGCGCCCCAACACCCGATGGGCGCGCATCGCCTTGACGCCGCGCAACATTCCTGCATTTCCACGATCAAACCAGGAGGTATTCGCCCGAAACATGAGGCCCGCGCCGCCTACAGTGGAGTGCTTTCCCATCCCACGCCGAAACCCGGAGACACCCGCCATGTCCGCCGCCCTGCCCACCAAAGCCACGCATGAAACCGCCGCCTGGGAGAACCCCATGGGCCTGATGGGTTTCGAGTTCGTCGAGTTCACCTCGCCCACACCCGGCGTGCTGGAGGCGGTGTTTGAAAAGCTCGGCTTCACTCTGGTGGCCAGGCACCGCTCCAAGGACGTGCTGCTGTACCGCCAGAACCAGATCAACTTCATATTGAACCGCGAGCCGCACAGCCAGGCGGCCTATTTCGGCGCCGAGCACGGCCCCTCGGCCTGCGGCCTGGCCTTTCGCGTGAAAGACGCGCACCTGGCCTACAAGCGCGCGCTCGAACTCGGCGCGCAGCCGATCGAGATCCCCACCGGCCCGATGGAGTTGCGCCTGCCGGCCATCAAGGGCATTGGCGGTGCGCCGCTGTACCTGATCGACCGCTTCGAGGACGGCAAGTCCATCTACGACATCGACTTCGAGTGGGTCGAGGGCGTGCCCCAGCGCCCCGAGGGCCATGGCCTGCATGAAATCGACCACCTGACGCACAACGTCTACCGCGGGCGCATGGAGTTCTGGTCGGGCTTTTATGAAAAGCTGTTCAACTTCCGCGAGCTGCGCTACTTCGACATCCAGGGCGAGTACACCGGCCTGACGTCCAAGGCCATGACCGCGCCCGATGGCAAGATCCGCATCCCGCTGAACGAGGAGGCGCGCCAGGGCGGCGGCCAGATCGAGGAATTCCTGATGCAGTTCAACGGCGAAGGCATTCAGCACATCGCGCTGATCTGCGACAGCCTGGTGGAGGTGGTGGACAAGCTTGGCCTGGCCGGCGTGCCGCTGGCGCCCGCGCCCAACGACGTCTATTACCAAAATCTGCAAAAGCGCCTGCCCGGCCACGGCCAGAACGTGCCCGACCTGCAGGCGCGCGGCATCTTGCTGGACGGCACCACGGCCGACGGCACGCCGCGCCTGTTGCTGCAGATTTTCTCCACCCCCATGCTGGGCCCGGTGTTCTTCGAGTTCATTGAGCGCCGCGGCGACTACCGCGAGGGCTTTGGCGAGGGTAACTTCAAGGCCTTG
>JAFEES010000129.1 GCA_018240995.1 Pseudomonadota bacterium
GACATGGCCGAGGCGGCGCGCCTGTTGGGCCGGCCCTACGCCATCAGCGGCCATGTGGTGCATGGGCGCAAGCTCGGGCGCCAGCTGGGCCAATCGGCCGCCAGTGGGGCGGAGCAGGACGGCTTTCGCACCCTCAACCTGCGCTTTGCGCACTGGAAACCGGCCGCCAGCGGCATCTTTGCCGTGCTGGTGCATGGCCTGCACGACGCGCCCCTGCCCGGCGTGGCGAACCTGGGCGTGCGCCCCTCGCTTGACCCGCGCGACGTGAACGGCGGGCGCGTGCTGCTGGAGACGCATTGCCTCACCTGGCCGCAGCACCTGGGCGCCGAGGGGGGCTACGGTAAAATCGTGCGCGTGGAACTACTGCACAAACTGCACGACGAGCTGAAATACGACAGTCTTGCCGCCCTCACCGCCGGCATTGCCAAGGACTGCGAGGACGCGCGCGCCTTCTTTGCCACGGCCCACGCCGAGACCCGTCGCCAGACCACGCGCGACCGAATTTGACGGGGCCGCCTTCGCCCCGCCCTCTCGCCAGACTCCCGCATCGCCCTTCCAGGCACAGCGCCTGGAACGCCCTTGATTTGAAGGTTTCCTCCCCATGTCCGAGAACAAAACGCCCAAGCCCGAAGCGTCCGCCTACCGCGCCACGCTGAACATGCCCGACACCCCCTTCCCGATGCGCGGCGATTTACCGAAGCGCGAGCCGCAATGGGCCAGGGACTGGAGCGAGCAGGGCGTGTACAAGCAGCTGCGCGATGCGCGCCGCAGCGCCCCGAAGTTCATCCTGCACGACGGCCCGCCGTATGCCAACGGCCAGATCCACATCGGCCACGCGATGAACAAGATCTTGAAGGACATGATCGTCAAGAGCCGCCAGCTGGAGGGCTTTGACGCGCTCTACACCCCCGGCTGGGACTGCCACGGCCTGCCGATCGAGAACGCCATCGAGAAAAAGCACGGCCGCAACCTGCCGCGCGACGAGATGCAAGCGCGCGGCCGCGCCTTTGCCACCGAGCAGATCGCGCAGCAGATGGCCGACTTCCAGCGCCTGGGCGTGCTGGGCGAGTGGGACAACCCCTACCAGACCATGGCCTACGCCAGCGAGGCGGGCGAGCTGCGCGCCTTGAAGAAGGTGATGGAGCGCGGCTTCGTCTACCGGGGGCTGAAACCCGTGTACTGGTGCTTTGACTGTGCCTCATCGCTGGCCGAATTCGAGATCGAATACCAGGACAAGCAAAGCCAGACGCTGGACGTGATGTTCCCGGCGGCCGACCCGGCCCGCCTGGCCGCCGCCTTTGGCCTGCCGACATTGACGAAACCCGCCTTCATCGTCATCTGGACCACCACCGCCTGGACCATTCCCGCCAACCAGGCGCTGAACGTCAACCCTGAGCTGGAGTACAGCCTGGTCGATACCGAGCGCGGCCTGCTCCTCGTGGCCAGCGCATTGGTCGAAAAATGCCTGGAGCGCTGGCAGCTGCAAGGCCAGGTGCTCGCCACGGCCCTGGGGCAAAAGCTCGATTTGATGCCCTTCAAGCACCCCTTGGCCCATGTGGACAAGGCCTTTGACCGCATCTCCCCCGTGTACCTGGCCGACTACGCCACGGCCGAGGACGGCACCGGCATCGTGCACAGCGCGCCGGCCTATGGAGTGGACGACTTCAACTCCTGCGTAGCGCACGGCCTGAAATACGAGGACATCTTGAACCCCGTGCAGGGCAACGGCGTCTACGCGCCAGAGCTGGGCATGTTCGGCGGCCAGCATATCTGGAAGGCCGTGCCGGTCATCATCGACGCGCTCAAGGTGGCCGGCCGCCTGCTCGACAGCATCACCATCACGCACAGCTACCCGCATTGCTGGCGCCACAAGAGCCCCGTCATCTACCGCGCCGCCGCGCAGTGGTTCGTGCGCATGGACGAGGGCGAGGGGGTGTTTACCGATCCGGCACAAAAACCCGCGCAAACCCTGCGTCAGATTGCGCTCGCTGCTATTGAAAACACCAGTTTCTACCCCGAGAACGGCAAGGCGCGCCTGCGCGACATGATCGCCGGGCGGCCCGACTGGTGCATCTCGCGCCAGCGTTCGTGGGGCGTACCCCTGCCCTTCTTCCTGCACGTGGACTCGGGTGAGCTGCACCCGCGCACCATGGAGATCATGGACCAGGCGGCTTCCATCGTTGAACAAGGCGGCATCGAGGCCTGGAGCCGCGCCAGCGCCGAAGAAATTTTGGGCGAGCAGGACGCCAAGCTCTACACCAAGAGCACCGACATCCTGGAGGTCTGGTTCGACTCGGGCTCCACCTTCTGGCATGTGCTGCGCGGCACGCACGCCGGCATGCACCACGACGAGGGCCCCGAGGCCGACCTGTACCTGGAAGGCCACGACCAGCACCGCGGCTGGTTCCATTCGTCGCTGCTGCTGTCCAGCGCCATCTTCGGCCGCGCGCCGTACCGGGGCCTCTTGACGCACGGCTTCACGGTGGACGGCCAGGGCAAGAAGATGAGCAAGTCGCTGGGCAACACCGTCTCGCCGCAAGAGGTCAGCGGCAAGCTGGGCGCCGAGATCATCCGCCTGTGGTGCGCGTCGACCGACTATTCGGGCGACCTGGCCATCGACGACAAGATCCTGGCGCGCGTGGTCGATGCCTACCGGCGCATCCGCAACACGCTGCGCTTTTTGCTGGCCAACGTCAGCGACTTCGACCCGGCCCAGGACGCCGTGCCGTTCGAAGACATGCTGGAGATCGACCGCTACGCCCTCACGCGCGCGGCCGAGCTGCAGCAGGACATCCTGGCGCATTACAAGATCTATGAATTCCACCCCGTGGTCGCCAAGCTGCAGCTGTACTGCTCGGAAGACCTGGGCGGCTTTTACCTGGACGTGCTCAAGGATCGCCTCTACACCACCGCTGCCAAATCCCAAGCGCGGCGCAGCGCGCAGACGGCGCTCTACCAGATCACCCACGCCATGCTGCGCTGGATGGCGCCCTTCCTGTCCTTCACGGCCGAGGAAGCCTGGAAGCTCTTCGGCCAGTCCGACTCCATCTACCTGGAGACCTACCAGAGCATTCCCGCCGCCGACGAGGCCCTGCTGGCCAAGTGGGAGCGCCTGCGCCAGATCCGCGACGCGGTGAACAAGGAGATCGAGAACGTGCGCACCGCCGGCACCGTGGGCTCGTCGCTGCAGGCCGTGGTCACGCTCACCGCAGCGCCCGAAGACCATGCGCTGCTGCAAAGCCTGGGGGATGACCTGAAGTTCGTGTTCATCGTGTCCACTATTGAATTGGTAGCTGGTAGCGCCCTGGCGATCAGCGTCAAACCCAGTTCTGATGCCAAGTGCGAACGCTGCTGGCACTACCGCGCCGACGTGGGCGGCAACCCGGCGCACCCCACGCTGTGCGGCCGCTGCGACAGCAACCTGCACGGCGCCGGCGAGAGCCGGGCCTACGCCTGATGGCGCGCACCGGCAAGGCAGGCGGCGCCAGCCTGTGGCCCTGGCTGGGCTGGGCCGTGGTGCTGGTGATTGCCGACCAGTTCACCAAGACGCTGATCCTGGGCTACTACCGCCTGGGCGACGCGACCCATGTCACCAGCTTCTTCAACGTCGTGCGCGCGCACAACACCGGCGCGGCCTTCTCCTTCCTGGCCGACGCCGGCGGCTGGCAGCGCTGGCTGTTCACCGCCATCGCCGTGGTGGTGGCGGCCTTCATCCTGTGGCAGCTGCGCGCCCATCCGGGGCAAAGGCTGTTTTGCTTCGCCCTGTCCAGCATCCTGGGCGGCGCCATAGGCAACGTGGTCGATCGGCTGCAGCATGGCTATGTGGTGGACTTCCTGGACTTCCACCTGCGCGGTTGGCATTTCCCGGCCTTCAACGTCGCCGACTGCGCCATCAGCGTGGGCGCGGCCTGCCTGATCCTGGACGAGCTGCTGCGCGTTCGGCGCGAGCGCTGACAGAACAATCCCCGGGTTAACCCGATTGGGCCGTGCGTCATCACGGCGTCATACTGGCTTGGTGAAATGAAATCGTTTTCATAACCCCATGCCAAAAGACCCCTTGAACATCCACTACGTTGCCGCACGCGCCGGTGTATCGGCGGCAACGGTGTCCCGGGTCTTCAACTTTCCGGACAAGGTGGCGCCCGCCACACGCGCGCTGGTGGCTCAAGCGGCGCAGGAGCTCGGCTACCAACCCAACGCCAGTGCCCGCACCCTGCGCACCCAGCGCAGCCGCGTGCTGGGCGTGGTGCTGCCCACTCTACTCAACCCGGTCTTCGCCGAATGCCTGCAGGGCATTGCCCTGGCGGCTGCCGCCAACGGCTACGCCATCCTGCCGGTGATGACCAGCTACGACGAGGAGCAGGAGCAGCAGGCCGTGGCCCAGCTGCTGGCCGCCGGCGTGGACGGCATGATCCTCGCCGTCTCCAGCCCCTCGGACTCAAAGGCGCTGGCGCGCCTGCGCGACGCCGGCATGCCCTATGTGCTGGCCTACAACGCCCATCCCGCACACCCCTGCATCTCGGTAGACGGTGAGGCGGCGGCGGCCGAGGTCGTGGCCCGGCTGGCGGCACTGGGCCACAGGCACATCGCCATGGTCAGCGGCACGCTGACGGCATCCGACCGCGCCCAGCAACGCTATCGCGGCTACCTGCGCGGCATGGCCGCCGCCGGGCTGCAAGCGCCGCCCCTGGTCGAGGTGCCCTTCGTCACCACCGCCGTCGAGGCCCTGTCGCGCTATCTGCGCGCGGCGCCGCGGCCCACCGCCCTGTTCTGCTCCAACGACTTGCTGGCCATACGCAGCATCCGCGCCGCCCGCCTCACGGGGCTGGCCGTGCCGCAGGATCTGGCGGTCGTTGGCTTCGACGGCATCACCATCGCCCAGGATTTGACGCCGTCGCTGTGCACCATCGCCCAGCCCAACCACGACATTGGCCGTCACGGCGTGGAGCTGCTGGTGCAGGCCATTGACCGGGGCAGCCCTCCCGCAGCGGGCGACAGCCTGTACCTGCCCTACCGCTTTGAAAGCGGCGAGTCCTGCAGCGCCGTGGCAGAGGCCGCCGCCTGAACCCCGCTTCCACACCATCCCAACCAAGGAGACATGCCATGACATCCACCCTGCAACGCGTCGCCCGCATCGGCGTGCTGGCCGCCGCCGGCCTGGCCGCCAGCGGCGCCTGGGCGCAGACCGCGATCTGCTACAACTGCCCCACCGAATGGGCCGACTGGGGCACACAGCTGCGCGCCATCAAGGCCAAGACCGGCATCACCGTGCCGGCAGACAACAAGAACTCCGGCCAGTCGCTGGCCCAGCTGGTGGCCGAGAAGGCCAGCCCGGTGGCCGACGTGACTTACCTGGGCGTGACCTTCGCCATCCAGGCGCAGAAGGACGGCGTGGTCGCCCCCTACCAGCCAGCGCACTGGAAGGACATTCCCGACGGCATGAAGGACCCGGCCGGCAACTGGTTCAGCATCCACTCGGGCACGCTGGGTTTCATGGTCAACGTGGACGCGCTCAAGGGCAAGCCGGTGCCCACATCCTGGGCCGACCTGCTCAAGCCCGACTACAAGGGCCTGGTGGGCTACCTCGACCCGGCCTCGGCCTTCGTCGGCTATGTGGGCGCGGTGGCGGTGAACGAGGCGCGCGGCGGCAAGCTGGACAACTTCGCGCCGGCCATCGATTACTTCAAGGCACTGCAGAAGAACGAGCCCATAGTCCCTAAGCAGACCTCGTACGCACGCGTGCTCTCGGGCGAGATCGCCATCTTGCTGGACTATGACTTCAACGCCTACCGCGCCAAGTACAAGGACGGTGCCAACGTGCGGTTCGTCATTCCCGCCGAGGGCACGGTGGTCGTGCCCTACGTGATGAGCCTGGTGAACAAGGCCCCGCACCCGGTCGAGGCCAAGAAGGTGCTGGACTTCGTGCTCTCCGACGAGGGCCAGGCCATCTGGGCCAAGGCCTATCTGCGCCCGGTGCGCGCCAGCGCCATGCCCAAGGAGGTGCAGGCCCAGTTCCTGCCGGCAGCCGAATACGCGCGCGCCAAGACCGTGGACTATGGCGCCATGGCGGCGGCGCAGCGCGGCTTCTCCGACCGCTACCTGAAGGAAGTGCGTTGAGCACGCGCCAGCGCCTGCTGCTCGCCGGCTGCGCCGCACCGGCGGGCGCGTTCTTTCTCGCCTTCTGGCTGCTGCCGGCGCTGCAGCTGCTGGTGCTGCCGGCCGAGCAGGGCTGGAAGACCTATTTCGTCGTACTCACCGACGCGCGCTACATCGAGAGCATGCTCAACACCGTGCTGCTGTCAGTCGTCGTCACGCTGGCCACGCTGGTGATTGGCGCGACGATTGGCATCTACCTGGCGCGGCGCCGCTTTGCCGGCAAGCACCTGCTGCTGGCGCTGCTCACGCTGCCGCTGTCGTTCCCGGGCGTGATCATCGGCTTCTTCGTGATCCTGCTGGGTGGGCGCCAGGGGCTGGTGGCCGATCTGTCGGCGGCGCTCACCGGGGGCGATCGCATCACCTTCGCCTACGGCCTGCTGGGCATGTTCCTGGCCTACCTGTATTTCTCGCTGCCGCGCGCCGTGGCCACCTACACCGCAGCGGCCGAGGCCATGGATCTGCAGCTCGAAGAAGCCGCGCGCTCGCTCGGCGCGTCACGCCTGCGCATCGTGCGCGACGTGTGGATTCCCGAGCTGGCGCCGACCACGCTGGCCTGCGGCGCCATCGTCTTCGCCACCTCCATGGGCGCCTTCGGCACCGCCTTCACGCTGGCCAGCAAGTTCGAGGTCGTGCCCATCACCATCTACAACGAGTTCACCAACTACGCCAACTTCGCACTCGCCGCGTCACTGTCGATCGCGTTGGGGCTAGTCACCTGGCTGGTACTGTTTCTCACGCGGCGCTTTGGCAGCAGCGACGGCATGCGTTAAGGAGACCGCCCCATGCGAACCCCTACACACAACCGCGCGCCCTTCTTGTTCGCGGTCACGGCACTCACCACGGTGTTCATGGTCGCGCCCATGCTGCTGTCCATCTTTGCCGGCCTGGTGAACAACTACAGCGTCGGCCTCAAGAGCGGCTTCACGCTGCGCTGGCTGGCCGAGGTCTGGGACAACTATGGCGGCACCGTCGGCGCCTCGCTGTGGATCGCCGCACTGTGCGTGCTCCTGACGGTGCTGCTGGGCGTGCCCTGCGCCTACGCGCTGGCGCGCAGCCGCTCGCGCCTGGCGCGCGCCTTCGAGGAGATTCTCACCCTGCCCGTGGCCGTGCCCGGCCTGGCCACGGCACTGGCGCTGATCCTGGCCTACGGCCAGATCGCGGCCTTCCGCCAGAGCTTTGCCTTCATCCTCGTCGGCCATGTCGTGTTCACCCTGCCCTTCATGGTGCGCACCGTGGCCTCGGCCTTCCAGCG